>CAYTJI010000349.1:0-2636 GCA_964438065.1 uncultured Desulfobacteraceae bacterium
TCCATGGTGCATCCCTCTGCGGCGGATACCGGGGCCGCCCGGAAAAAGAAAAAAAACAACGCACACAATACCAGCGTTACCACCCTTTTCATTTCCATTCCTCCTTTCTTTAATAATTTCAGGGAGATATCCCTCAATACCCCGGGCCCGTACCCCTCCATAGCAAAAGATCACACATCCAGCTTCGCCGTAAACAGATTGAAAAACATCATGATATAGGCATTGCTCCCGGGATTCCCCACCAGGGGCTGATGGATCCAGTTGTGCTTGGGAAGATCCCAGACCGTCTCCTTTTCACCGATGATGTCCGCCCACCTGGCCATCAGGTCGCCAAGATGTTTTCCCTCGGTGATCGCCTGGAACCCGATGATCTGACCCTTCCTGACAGTCCCTTTGTCCTCGGCGGAAACCACCATCTTGTACCACGCCTTCCGGGCATAGGGGGAGGCGTGTTCCGCCGTAAAGAGTTCCATCTTTTCCGCCATGACCTTTACACCGTGTGCAGCGGCCATGTCAACGCTGTATCCGGCAAATCCCCAGAAAAGATCGGCCGCATGGGACATTCCGGATCCAACGGCCAGTGGCCCTTTCAGATCGATCCCTTTCAGGTGTTTGGCGATAAGGGCCCCCTGGATCATGACGTTGGGGAGCAATTGAAACAGGGCCGGTTCGGAGAAGACCGCATCGTCAATCTCGATGAGATCCCCAATGGCATAGACATCTGGCACGCTGGTCTGCCAGCGCTCGTTCACGCGGACGCCTCCGGTCTTCCCGATCTCGCACCCAACCGCTTCCGCCAGCTCGATATCAGGCGTCACACCGGCGCCGATGACCACGAGATCCGCCTTTATCTTTTGGTCTCCCACCACGATGAAACCATCACCAACCTCAGTGCATGGCTTCCCCAGGTGAATATCCGCCCCTTCCTTTCTTAAGGCCTCCTCCAGGTGAACGGCCATGTCCGCGTCAAGGAAACTCACAAGGTGCGGCAGAATCTCCACCACAACGACCTTGTTGCCCCGGATCACCAGGTTGTCAATGATCTCAATGCCCACCAGACCCGTGCCAACCACCGCAACGGTCAGCCCGGTGCCGCATATGGCGTCAATGCGCCGGGCATCCGCCACACTCCGGACCACCACGACGTTCTCCCTCAATGCCGCCTTGTCATAGCTTTTTCCCTTGTAATAGGTCACCTCACCCACGGGGTTCGAGCCGTCATAGTCCGGATTGATGGCCCCCTTGACGGGCGGCACGGAGGCCTGCCCGCCCATGGCAAGGATCAGTTTGTCGTAAGTGATCTGAAACCCTTCATCCGATTTCAAAAAAATCCCATAGGCCGTCTTGTTTTGATGATCGATACGGTTGATCCTTCCCACAATCCCCACGTCATCAAAGTTGGGCAAAAAAGCATAATGGGATGTGACCGCATCGTTGATGTCATTCAGGAATTTTTTCCCGATCCCATAGGGAATATTGCAACGGCAGACCACGTCCGGTTCGTCGCAGACGACCTTGAAGTCGGTTATCCCGTTTGCCAGCAACGACCTCGATGTGAAAATTCCGCCGGGCCCGCCGCCGACGATAAGAATTTCAGTGGTGTATCCTTTCATATCGACCCCCTTTCCGTACGATTATCTGCAGCGGCCCGGATATCAACCCGAAAAACTTCGAACCGTGCGGTTAGCTATTCACCATTGACCGTCGGCTTTTGACCAAATGGCCAAAACCGTTCAATATCCTCTTTACCTCATGGGCTTTCTCCCATACCTCAAGTTCTCTGAAAGCGCTCATTTTCACTTCAATGCCGACAGCTAATCGCTAAAATCTAATGGCCAATCATACACAATTTGCAAATTTGCCAAATTTCACATTCGCAGTCAAAAATAAGTTTCGGCACCCACACACGCGGCAGGCCCTTGGGCGTTTTATGGTGGGCCCGAACAAAAAACGGCCCGAAGTCAATAAAGCGCCTCCAGGGCATACCCGTCGTCATCCCGGCAGAGCACCACGAGGCGGTCCGGGTTTTTCAGAAAGGTAAAATCGAGGATGTCTTTGGACAACCTCCGTGATGACCAGGTCTCCACGATCCGGTTCCCCTCCCACCGGATACCCGAGACCTGGTCCTCGCCCTCGGCCCCCCGGCCGAATGTCTTCTTCACCGCATCCTTGAAAAAACCGCCGAACCGCTCTTTGTAAATGATGAACATCTGGTTATCAAACCGGGTCCTGAGCACAAAACGTCTCGGCGCAAAGACGTCCCGATAAGTGGTCTTGTCGAATCCGCCGGTGTTGAATTTTACGTCTTCCAGCTTCAATGGATACCCGATTTCCTGGTACGGCCCGTATTTCCGGTCTCCTGACGCCTCCACCCGTTCATCCGGCGTGAAATACCCGTGGAGCACGCCGTTGGGCTCCAGGATCACCACCCGCTGCCTGTCCTCCGGCACCAGGTTGAACTGGTAGATGGAGTAGATGTCTTTTGCCGGCGGATAGGCGCCGGCGATCTTGATCCGGCCGGATTTTTTGTCCCACGCCACTCGAAAAATAGGGCCAAAGTACTGCTTGTAATCCCCCTCCTTCTGGGCGAGGGGTACTTTCCGGCCCTTGCGGTCCTCGATCACCCGGAGGTAATA
>CAYTJI010000350.1:0-2624 GCA_964438065.1 uncultured Desulfobacteraceae bacterium
CCATCACATGGCGTTGGTAATGATGGCGATGTTGTTTATGCTTTCTGAACGAATTGATCATAAGGATACCTATCCGTTCCTTTCCTGCGCAGACATCGAGGATCTGCTGGGTCATTTTCTCCCTTGCCGTGATGTGAAGTAGTGCCCATCCGGAGGCGACCCCACTTGCGCGGAGATCTATCCCACGCAACAGGGAAACCGGCAGAACCGTGATGTTCGGCTTTTGAAGGCTGGATGAAACACAACGTTATCCTGTTGCTTCAGGATACCTTTCCGCAATTGATTTTATAACGTCAAGGCGGGAAAAAAAGGCATCGACAACTTCAGGGTCAAAATGCTTTCCGGAATTGTTCCGCATCTCTTCCAAGGTGCGGTCTTCGTCCCAGACTTCTTTGTAGCACCGGGGTGATGAAAGGGCATCATAGACATCCGCCACGGCGACTATCCTTCCAAAAACAGGGATTTCTTCCCCTTTTTTGGGCAGAGGTTTCCCGTTCCCGGCGTTAAAACCCGGAATGTGTTTTCCGGACATTGGATCAATATGTCCCGGGTACCCGGTGCCGTCCCATTTTTCGTGGTGAGTCAGGGCAACTTCCCCGGCCACCTGCTCGAACTCAGATTGCGGGTTCCTGAAAAGTCTGGCACCCAGATAAGAGTGCATCTTCATGAGTTCGTATTCATCATGGGTCAGTCCCTCCGGTTTCTTGAGAATCAGGTCACTGATGGCCACTTTTCCGACATCGTGGAGCATGGACGCCATCCGCAGGATGTCTTTCTGCCGTTCAATTTCATTGAATGGCATTCCTTTGTTTTGTGCCCACTGTTCATAGATTTCAACGGAACAGGACGCCACGCGGTTGACATGGGCACCTGTCTCATTCGGGTCCCTCAGCTCCGCCATACTGATCATCCGCATGATCACGTTGCGCGTCATCTGGGCGCGTTCAATGGCCAGAGCCGCACTGGTGGCAAAGTGTTTGATCAATGTCTCGTCTGAATGAGAAAACGCGATGTTTTTTCCGTAATCATCCCGGGCATTGATAATCTGCATGACCCCGAGAACAACATCCTGCTGGTTGGTCCTGGGCACGGTGAGGACCGAGGAGGTCCGGTAATTGGAAAGCCTGTCAAACTCAGCGTCAAATTCGTACGGCTCTGAGCCGCTCATGTTGTATACGTCCGGAATATTGACGGTCCGACAATTGGCGGCCACATATCCGGCGATGGACTGGTTGTTGACGGGAATCAGATAGGTGTTGAAAACAAGTTTTCTGTTCGGTCCCATCCTTTTCTGCAGGGTGTCGTTCTGGGTATAACTGAATTGCAGGTTATCCCCGTGTTTCAGGTAAATGGATCCCGCATCGGCGTTGAAAAATCTCCGAGCATGGGTCAGGATTCTCTCAAGAAGCATGTCCAGATCTTTGACCTCATTGATATCCAGGCTGATCTGGGTGATGAGCGCCATTTTCTCTTTTTCTTTCAGCATAATCTGCCTCTCGCAGTACTTGAAAAACTGCAGGTTCCTCGATCCCGGAGAATCATCCCCTTCGCGAAATTCATAACCAAACCATTCTCCGCCAGATGTCCCACTATAGGCATATACACATATCTACCTGATCCAACGATGTTTCTCAATATATTTCACTGCCAAAACCCCGTCAATTGCGGATTTGGGATTTTCTCCGGTTGATTCTGGATCTCCTTGAAAATGCTCACTACCTCTGGTACGCTTACTTCAATCTTCATGGCTGCTTCTTCTTTTTTTACCTAAAACCTGCATAAACTATTTTCAAAAAGTAAGTTATGCTTTTAATATCAGCAAGTTATGGGAATGTTGGGCTTGCATGATACGCATCAATTTGAATGAGGCCATAAAGGCTGGGATTTTTGAAAATAGTTTATGCAGGTTTTAGGTTTAACTTTAACGCCGGGGGATATTATAACTATGGAAGGTACAAGAAATGCCCCAAGCATAGACTGGATCAGGGACAGGGTAAATACCGTCCACTACTATATTTCTGAACATGTGATTAAATTCCTTATGGCAGGGAAGATATCCGTGCGGGAAATTGAAGACGCTGTCTTTAATGGAAAAATTATTGAGATTCGTCGGAATATGAAAAGAGGGGATAGCGCCCTTGTGGCGGGATATTCAGGGAAAAAACCTGTGCATGTCATGTGCGCCGACGGAAAAGATGATTGGCTTGTCATACTCTTTGCCTACATCCCAAGTCCTCCCATATGGGATGACCCTGAACACAGAGCTCAACAAGGAGAGAAACCGATGGATAGCGTAGCAAGAAATTGTTTTTTCTGCGGGGGCAAAATAAAGAAAATAACCATGGGCAATTTTGACTACCGCCTTGAAGGCAGCCTCTATGTAATTAAGAACGTTCCGGCCGGGCTTTGTCTGCAATGTGGCGAAAAGTACATCACTGCTGAGGTGGCAAAAAAGATAAACAAACTCATTGATGCCGGCGCCTACTTGGGAACTGAGGAGGTTCATGTGCTGGGATACAGTTGATTCCGGTCCCTAAACCGAAGTTCTTGAGCGAAGTCGTGCTAACTCGTGTCCATCCATAAATGGCCCTTTTGCCCAATATCTGCGTTGCGCGAAAAAAATA
>CAYTJI010000351.1:0-2618 GCA_964438065.1 uncultured Desulfobacteraceae bacterium
CGGGAAGATTTTATCCTGGCACGGATTTCAAATCGTGACCGGCTCAATGAACTGGCGTTCTATTTTCCGCTCAGAAAGATTTCAGCGGGAAGACTGTCACGGGTATTCAGAAACACCGGTGAGTCCGATCCGGTTCCCGGATTTTCAATTGATCTGCAACATCTCGATTTTTCTCCGGTGCGGGGATACATGAAAGGATTCGTGGACATGGTTTTTCAATTCGACGGGCGCTTTTATCTGGTGGACTGGAAATCGAATTTTCTGGGAAACTCCGTTGAAGACTATGGCGGGCCCGCGTTGGCTCGTGCCATGAAGGAAAATTATTATGTTCTGCAGTATCACATCTACGCGCTGGCCCTGCATCAATACCTCCGGCTGCGCCTGCCGGATTACCGGTACGACAGGCATTTTGGAGGGGTTTTCTATATTTTTCTGCGGGGAGTCCGTACGGACCGGGGACCGGATTACGGTATTTTCAGGGACAGACCCTCGGAAAAACGGATCACAGATCTGTGCCATGCATTGATTAACGGGCCTGTACAATGAATCACGAAGCAATCAACTCCCTTGTTGAAAAAGGGATACTGTCTGATCTGGACGTCTACTTCGCCGATTTCATGACCGGGCTTGCGGGCGGGGATAACCCGGAGCTGTTTCTCGCCGCGGCCCTGGTGAGCAATTTCAGGGGAAAGGGACACGTCTGCCTGGAGATTCCTTCTGTCGCAGGAAGGTCCCTGCCCGATGAAAACGGGCAGGAGACCGTTGTATGTCCGGAAGCGGATGTGTGGCAAAAAAAGATCATGCGGACACCGGTTGTCGGAAGGCCCGGCGAACGTTGTCCCCTGATTCTTGATGACCGGTCGAGGCTCTATCTGTACCGGTACTGGCAATACCAGGAAACCCTTGCCCGACTGCTGAATAATCGGATCCGTGGCGGCCGGCCGGACATCGACCGGGAGATCCTGAAGCAAGGTCTGACGCGGCTGTTTCCGGCGGTGGCCTCCGGGGAACCGGACTGGCAGAAGGTGGCCGCCTGTGCGGCATTGTTCCACAGGTTCTGCGTGATATCCGGCGGGCCGGGGACGGGAAAGACGACCACGATTGCAAAAATCATTGCCCTGATCCTGCAGCAGGAAAAGGCAGGAGAGGTCCGGATCGCGCTGGCCGCCCCTACGGGCAAGGCGGCTTCCAGGCTGCAGGCGTCCATGAAGAACGCGAAAAAAAGCCTGGATTGTCCGGACGACATCCGGGAGGCCATCCCTGTTGAGGCGGCAACCATCCACCGGTTGCTGGGAACGATTCCGGACTCTCCGTATTTTTTCCACAACCCGGGCCGTCCCCTGCGTGTGGATGTCATGATTGTGGATGAGGCATCCATGGTGGATATGGCCCTCATGTCCAAACTGGTCCAGGCCCTTCCGGCAGAGGCCCGTTTGATACTCCTTGGAGACAGGGACCAGCTTTCCTCGGTGGAGGCAGGGGCTGTGCTCGGCGATATCTGTGATTCGGGGCATGCCCACGGCTTTTCAGCAGGATTTCTGGAAGACTTGTACACAGTAACGGGATTGAAGCTCGAACCCGGCGGGCAGGAAGGAGATTCCAGTGCGCCTGTCCGGGATTGTGTTATCCAGTTGCAACGGAGTTATCGTTTTGGGGACGACAGCGGTATCGGGGCCGTGAGCCGCGCCGTCAACGCGGGGGACAGCGAGAAGGCCGTGTCACTGATGAAACACAGCTCCGGCCGGGACATAACATGGAGACGGCTACCGCGGCGTGAACATCTGGCCCGGGACCTCAGGCAGATCATTCTTCGGGAATTTGATGAGTACCCGGGCACGGAAGATCCACGGGAAGTCCTGCAAAAGCTGGAGCGCTTCCGGATCCTGTGCGCCGTGAGGGAAGGCCCCTGCGGGGTATCCGCCCTCAATCTCATGGTGGAACGCATACTCAGAGACGCCGGAAAGGTCGATTCAGGCAAGACCTGGTACGCGGGAAGGCCCGTGCTCATCACCCGCAATGATTACACCCTGGGTGTATTTAACGGCGACGTGGGAGTGGTCCTTGAGGATCCGGAGGTCGGCCATGATCTTCGTGTCTTCTTTCATGGAGCCGGTGACAGCCTGAAAAGCCTGCACCCGCTGCGTCTGCCGGAGCATGAGACCGTGTTCGCGATGACAGTACACAAGAGCCAGGGGTCGGAATTCGACAGGGTGCTCATGATCCTGCCGGACCGGGATTATCCGGTACTCACCCGGGAGCTGATCTACACGGGGGTTACCCGTGCCAGGAAGCATGTTGAGATTTGGGCTGTGGAGGACGTGTTTCAATCCGCGGTCGCCCGGCGTACGCAACGGGCCTCCGGCCTGCGGGATGCGTTGTGGGAGGCGTGAGGCGGCCGGTGTATATGATTTGAAAGCCTGAAAGCAGTGTCCCGGCCCGAAGCCCGGCATTGGCCCGATTTTTTGAGGAAGCAGGAACATATGACAAAGAAAGAAGACCGGGAGGAATTCCCGGGATTTTTAACATGGCCGAAGCTGGTTCAGGGGACGCTCATCCGGAGATACAAGCGTTTCATGGCGGATGTCAAACTGAGAAACGGCCATGTGGTAACGGCCCAT
>CAYTJI010000352.1:0-2616 GCA_964438065.1 uncultured Desulfobacteraceae bacterium
AGACCGGCCGCCTTTTTTGAGGGAAACAGATCCCGGATGTTCGTACCGGCCAGCTTCTTTTCGACAAGCTCCATCCCGAGGGAATATCTGTCCAGACCGGCAACCCGGAACGGCTCCTTTTCTTCAACCCGAAAGGCTGGTTCATCAAGATAAAGGCCGAGACGTCTTTTCAGCAGAAACTTTGCCGGATTGGTGAAAAAGCGGCACAGGTCAGCCACATCCACCCGTTGCCATTCCTCGCCGGGTTCCCGGATACCTTCCGAGATGAATGAGGTGGGGGAAAAACCGGGGCGGACCAGGCACCCGGCGGCATCAAAATATTGCCGGGAGTAGCTGAAAAGCCTGCCACCCGGTCGGAAATACCCGGGGTTGAAGGGCTGGAGCCGGTGACGGATCACCACATGGTCCAGGATCTTTTTCTCCGGATGTTCAAAACCCTTTTCAATATAATCCATGAGTTCACTGACAAGTACGGAAGGCGGAAGAGACGTGTTATCCCGCACACTCTGACCCACATAGCTGATATGGAGTTTCTCCCTTGCCGACAGCAAGGCCTCCAGGAAAAGGTATCGATCATCCGTCCGGCGTGAGCGATCTCCTTTTTTCGGGGCCTTGGCCATGAGATCAAAACCGAGCGGGTTTGGCTGCCGCGGATATGAATCTCCGTTCATGCCGATAAGGCAGATGACCCTGAACGGGATGCTTCTCATGGGCAGCATGGCACAGAAGGTAACCCCCCCGGTCATGAATCCGAAGCCGAATCCTGCCCGTTCAAGTCTTTCCTCCAGATAGTGCCGAATGACAGCCACGCTCAATCTTTCGTGCATACCCGACAAATTCTCTTCTTCGGAGAGACCTCTGATCTTCCGGCGGAGAATCGAATCCTCGACGGCCATGTCATCATCCGGCAGGAAAAAGGTATCCAGAAGATTCTCCAGAAGGTCCGACCATTCACTTATTGTCCGGGTCCGAGCCAGCTTTTCCGCACAGGAAAAAAGCGGCAGGAGGAACGCGAGGAACTTCCCCAGGACCACGGTGTCACTGCCTTCCATGTTATCAAACGGAAGGATTCCCCGGAACAGGCCCTCCCTATCTCCGGGCATGGCATAACCCAAAAGGAGTCGTTCCATGCCCGCCTGCCACGTGTTTTCGGAAAACTCGGGAAGGCCCATTTCCTTCCGTGCCGAACTGTCGATCCCCCACCTTACCCGGGTTTCGGCAACCCACGTGCGGATACGTTCGAGATCGGGACCGGACAGATCAAAGCGGTTCCGCACGGCCGGCGACTCAAGGACCGTCAAGACCTCAAGCGCGCTGAAACGACTTTCCGCAATGCCCATAATCGCCAGAAACGTCTCGATGATCCTGCCTTCAGCCCGGGCGCTCCGGTCCGCGATACTGAACGGAATCCGGATACCTTCACCCTCCGGCACGTCAAATACGGCCTGGATAAAAGGGGCGTAGGATTCAATATCGGGAGTCATGACCAGGACATCCCCGGGTTTTAGATCCGTATCCCCGTCAAACATGTCAAGCAACCGGTCGTAGAGAACTTCCACTTCCCGCATGGGGCTGTGGCAGGTGTGGATCTGAATGGAATCATCGTCCGCAGAAATGATCTTTCTCCCATCCGGCTCCAGTGGCCTTTCCCTGAGATTCAGGATATCCGACTGAATGCAGGATAAAAGCGTTCTGTCGCCGCAATCTTCAAAGCACGGGATATCATCGCAATCGAACGTATTGATCAGATCAAAGAATTCACGGCCAAGGGTCCCCATGGAAGCCAGCAGGCTGTTGCCCTTTTCCAGATGAAGGTCTTCCACCCGGACGGACCGGGCGGGCGTCTTTTGGATCAGCCTGTCCATTTCCCAGTCCGAAGAGATGTCGCCCCAGTATTCCCGGCACGGATTCATGAGGAACAGATTGACCTGCATAAACCGGGACAGGGCGGCAAAAACCTGGAGATGAAATACGGGCAGCGTGGATATGCCGAATACACAAACCCTTTCAGGAAAGTCCCTGACCGGGGCGTCCTGATTTCTCAGGAACTCAAGCAGGGCCTTTCCCAGTGCCGCCCGATGCTCATTATCATGGTTCCTCACCAGTTCCCGCCACAGAACCGCCTGCCAGTGGTGGTCCTGTCCCTGATCCCATTTCAGTATCATTTCCGGACGATAGAGCAGGTATTGATCGAACAGGCCCGCAATCCGTTCGGAAAGCTGGAACCGTTTCAGGTCGCCTTCCACTTTTCCGAGATAGTTCCTGAGGCTCTCAAAACCCGGCCTTGCCATCAAAACCGGCAGATACTTCATAATCCGCCAGGACATGATCTCCGGATCAAACGCCTGTGATTCAGGGGCATGTGGAAATACGCGCTGCATGATTCCGGCAACAAAGGTATTCGGAAAAGGAAAGATGATGTTGGCACAGATGCCGTGACGATCGGCCAGCTGCATGGATAACCATCGTTCCATACCCCTGCTCTGGACGACAATGATCTCTCCATCCAAAGGAGAGCCCAGGGGTGCGCGAAGGATCTCCGCCAACTGATCGGCAAGAATCTCCATCCGGTTGCTGGTAAAAACCTTGAGATTAGTTATCGGACTTTGCTGCTTG
>CAYTJI010000353.1:0-2608 GCA_964438065.1 uncultured Desulfobacteraceae bacterium
TCGTCGTACGTCTGCGCCCTTGCCGCCTTGCACCTGCCTGCTGCAGGCAGGTCTCCGGCAAACGCGACGCTTGCAGGATTTAGGTTGTATTATATCCGCCGGGGCCCGTCAACGGGGAAATGGCCGTGTCCGGATGAAGCAATTCCGTTTCCGCTCCCCGGGGCCGATTTCTTCCGTTGCATTTAGCCTCTATAAGCGGTATGGAAGACAGTACGGAACGTATAACTGTCAACAGCGGAGGACGAGGTCAGCATGTATGATATCCTGAAAGAAAAGTTTTCACAGATCGTCAGGGAAAAAGGCCTTGGTGCTGAAGCCGTCAAGGTTACTGCCAGGACACTGACCCCGGAAGAGGCCATCGGAAACCCGGAGGATGATGACTATCCCCTTCAAAAGGGCAGGGAACGTCTGATGCAGGCGGCGTTCAAGGGGGCCAGGGGACAGGCGTTTACCGACATGTTCGGCAATTTTGAAGGCACGCTTTCCCAGGTTGTGGACATGGCGTTGACCAATAATTTCAGGCGCGCCGTATTCGTCTCCACAATCAACGCGGTGATGCGGCACCTGGGGAAAATCGATCGCTCGGTCCACTGCAAAGACAAAGACCCTGTGGCGTGCAGTCGTGAACTGGTAACGTTTATGAAGGAAAAGTTCGGCCGTCCGAGAATCGCCCAGATCGGCCTGCAACCGAGGATGCTGGAAGCGCTTTCCGCGGAATTCGATGTCCGGGTGACAGATCTGGATGAGGACAATATCGGGCGTGAAAAATTCGGGGTCCGGATCGATCCCCCGGAAAAAACGGCCGAGAACCTTGCCTGGTGCGATGTGGCCCTGGTCACGGGTACGACACTTGTCAATGACAGCATCGGGATGTTCCAGACCGGCAAACCCGTTGTCTTTTTCGGGGTCACCATTTCGGCGGCGGCCCGGCTTCTGGGCCTGACCCACTACTGTCCGTACAGTACGTAAGGAATATCCCAATGGAAATACTCGACGAGATCATTACCTGTGTAAAATCGGACAGCCCGGTCCGGCAGGTCTTCTGCGGCATACACTGGACCGCGGTTGTGAGCAGGTACTGCGGCCTGTCTTCCACTTTTCAGGATCCACCCCCCCACCGGCCGGTCAGAGACGTGGGCGGCCTGACCGGGAAAACGGCGCTGGATCTGGTGGAATATGCACGATCGGACAGCCAGGTGGAGGCATCCATCGGAATGGCGGCCTTGAATTCCCTTCTGGATGTGGATGAAGACCGGTGTGACGAACGGAATGCCTACGAAATCCTGGTCGAAAAGGGAAAAGGGAAAAATGTCGCCATTATCGGTCATTTCCCGTTTGTCCCGAAACTCCGGAACCAGGCCCGCAATCTCTGGGTGCTGGAAAAGAACCCCAGAGAAGGGGACCTGCCGGCCGGTGAGGCGGAAACCGTCCTGCCTTCGGCGGATGTTGTGGGCATTACGGGCACGGCTTTCATCAACCACACCGTGGACAGGCTCCTGCGTCTGTGCAGGAAGGCGGCCTGGGTCATGCTTGTGGGCGCGACCACACCGTTCTGCCCCGTTCTTTTCGATTACGGGGTGGACATGATTGCGGGATCAAAGGTCATGGATGCGGAAAAGGCCATCCGGTGCATCTCGGAAGGGGCCACGTTCAGGCAGATCAAGGGCGTCAGGCACCTGATCATGAAAAAATAAAGAGGCGATGATGATTACCTTGACCATGCTTTACAACAATATCGCCCATGATCACCGTCTTGTGACGGGATGGGGACTCTCGTGCCTGATTGAGGGGATGGAAAAGACAGTGCTTTTTGATACAGGCGGGGACGGAGAGATCCTGATCTTCAACATGAGAATTCTGGGGAAAGACCCCCGGACGTTGGATGCCGTGGTCCTTTCTCACGGGCACTGGGACCACACCGGCGGACTGGGCGCGTTCCTTCATGCAGGGGGAAACGGGGAGTTATACATTCCCGGATCATTTCCTGAGAGATTCAGAAAAGACGCTGCCAGAGCCGGTCTTGAGATCATTGCCATGGACGGGCCTGGAGAGATAGCTCCCGGCATTTTTTCAACAGGTGAAATGGGCGCCGGCATCAAAGAGCAGGCCCTTGTTCTCAACATATCCGAAGGGCTGATTGTGATCACGGGGTGTGCACATCCAGGGATCGTCAACATGATCAGAAAGGTCAAAGAGGTATTTTCACGCCCGGTTTGCCTTGCCCTTGGCGGGTTCCATCTAATGGGGGCTTCCGAAAGGGATGCCGGCAACACCATAGGCAAGCTCAGGGAGTTGGATGTCAGGAGAATCGCGCCTTCCCATTGCACCGGCGAAAGACCCATTGAGATTTTTAAACAAACCTGGCAGGATGACTTTATTGATTTCGGCTGTGGGGCCACGTTCAGGATTGACAACGAATCAGCGTCATAAGAGGGTTGGAAAACATGCTCTATGAATTTGACGGCAGGACGCCGCGTGTTGGAAAAGACAGCTTTGTCAGCGAGGTGGCAAATGTCATCGGAGACGTCATTATCGGGGACAACTGTTACATCGGCCACGGCGCCATCCTGAGAGGGGATTACGCCAGGATAGAGATTGGTTCCGGTAC
>CAYTJI010000354.1:0-2605 GCA_964438065.1 uncultured Desulfobacteraceae bacterium
GACTTGAAGTATCGTCGTACGTCTGCGCCCTTGCCGCCTTGCACCTGCCTGCTGTAGGCAGGTCTTCGGCAAACTCGACGCTCGCAGGATTTAAGCGCCTATTCATAGTCTTTTGGCACCGCACAGATGATTACAAACGGCGTATCCGCGGATTTGTTCCTGTACTGGTGCTTTTCACCGGGTAGTACCAGAACAAAGTCTCCTGCCCTGATATCCTGCTCCCGGCCGTCCGGATCCACCAGGAGTCCGGTGCCGCTGATAACATAGTTCAGGTGTTCGAAGGGATGTTCATGATATGGGGTATGACCATTCGGTTCAATGGTGAATACCCGAAAGGAAAACAGAGGGGATCCGTCTTTTTCGGATATCGGGACCTGTTTCCATACATCCTTGGCACCCCCCATGGATATTTTGATCCTGTCAAGCTGTTCCAGCCGCGTTATCTTCATCCTTCAATCTCCTGTTTTCCTGCTGAATAGTTTCCAGGTACCATTTATAGGGACAGTCCGGAATGCCGCGGATCAGAGCATCAAAACGGTTTTCATCAATGAAATTCATACGCAGGGCGACTTCCTCGACACAGCCGAACTTGAGCCCCTGTCTTTTCTCCAGCGTTGCGACGAACTGGGATGCCTCCAGCAGGCTGTCATGGGTACCCGTGTCCAGCCATGCAATGCCTCTGCCGATGATTTCCACGTGCAGGTCATTGCGTCTCAGGTATGCCAGATTGACATCCGTAATTTCCAGTTCGCCTCTGGCCGACGGTTTGAGATTCCTTGCGATATCGATCACCCTGTTGTCGTACACATAGAGCCCGGTGATCGCGTAATTGGACCTGGGCGTCTCCGGTTTTTCCTCTATGGTAATGACCTTTCCTCCCGGGTCGAATTCAACAACGCCGTATCGTTGCGGGTCTTTCACATAGTACCCGAAGACCGTTGCCCCGGTCTCCCTTTTCAACGCGTTTCTCAGGAAATTGTACGGGCCGTAGAAAAGGTTGTCTCCCAGGATCAGGACGACCGGGTCAGTCCCGATGAACGATTCACCGATGATGAAGGCCTGGGCAATTCCTTCCGGTTTCGGTTGTTCTGCGTAGAAAAGCCGGATCCCCCATTGAGACCCGTCTGAGAGCAGTTCCCGGAATCTGGGCATATCCTCAGGGGTTGTGATGATGAGGATTTCGGTTATTCCGGCAAGCATGAGCGTGGACAGGGGATAATAGATCATGGGCTTGTCATAGACAGACTGAAGCTGTTTGCTGATAACCCGGTTCAGGGGGTAGAGTCGTGATCCCGCTCCCCCGGCCAGAATAATTCCTTTCATTATGGTCATTTCTTTTACCCGTCTGGTTGCCGCTTGTTGTAATTGGTTTCGATCCATCTGCGGTATTCACCGCTTCGCACGGAGTCGACCCACTGCGGGTGCGCCAGATACCAGTCCACCGTTTCTTCCAGCGCCGCCTCAAACCGATGACCGGGAACCCATCCCAGTTCTTTCCGGATTTTTGTCGCGTCAATCGCATAACGTCGGTCATGGCCCGGTCGGTCCGTCACGAATTGAATCAGGCGGCGACTTGAAGCTTTCCCTGAGCGTTTCAGACGCCTGTCCATGAGATCACAGAGCATGTGGACGATCCGGATATTTTCCCGTTCCGCCCCCCCGCCGATGTTGTAGGTTTCCCCTGGCAGGCCTTTTTCGAGTACGCTGAATATGGCATCACAATGGTCGATCACGTACAGCCAGTCCCTGACATTCTTTCCGTCTCCGTAGACCGGCAAAGGCTTTTCCTCGATAATGTTCAATATCATCAGGGGAATCAGTTTTTCCGGAAACTGGTACGGGCCATAGTTGTTCGAGCAATTGGTGATGAGGGTGGGAAGCCCGTAGGTCCGGAAATAGGCCTTTACAAAATGGTCGGACGCCGCCTTGGAAGCGGAATACGGGCTCGACGGGTCGTAAGGAGATTCCTCCCTGAAATATCCGGCAGGTCCGAGGCTGCCGTACACTTCATCGGTGGAGACATGGATAAAACGGAACCTGTCTGTTCCCGTCCGCTTTTCAAGACAGCGCCGGCTCGCTTCGAGCAGGCGGAATGTTCCCATGACATTCGTTTCAACAAAGGCCTCGGGACCCACAATGGAACGGTCCACGTGGGACTCGGCCGCGAAGTGAATGACGCCGTCAAACGTGTGATCTGAAAAAACGCCATTCAGAAGAGCGGCATCCGTGATATCACCGTGTATAAAGCGGTATCTTTTCGCGGCGTCCGGAGGCAGGTCGTCCAGGTTGGCCGGATTCCCCGCGTAGGTCAGGGCATCGAGGTTCACGATGGTCCAATCAGCACGTGTGGAGAGTGCGCGGCGGATGAAGTTCGTGCCGATAAATCCCGCACCGCCGGTGACAAGGTAGCATTTCATAACAGATCCTGGTTTTTTCACGAAAAAGATTCTGTTCGTCAGGCGGAAAGCCTTGCCGGATTCCGGCAGGCCTGCTGAAAGCGTGTCGTTTGACACGGCGTTTTGTTACCTAAATCCTGCATAAACTATATTTAAAAAGGAAGTTAGGCTTTTAATATCAGCAAGTTATGGGAATGTTGGGCTTGCAT
>CAYTJI010000355.1:0-2604 GCA_964438065.1 uncultured Desulfobacteraceae bacterium
ACCTGCCTGCTGCAGGCAGGTCTTCGGCAAACGCGACGCTTGCAGGATTTAGGTAACCTTATTCGTTGAACCATCAATCCCTTACTGTCTGTTCTCTGTCGTGTTTCCGGAGATGGGACCGGTCGTTGACCCTTTCCACCTGGTACTGTTTCCCCTGCCGGTAGAGGATGTTCAGCCCGGTGGGATCCTGGCGCATATTCCAGAAACGGTCCAGAGAAATTCCGGACGCATAGCACAATATGGAGATGATGACAAAATTATGACTGCATATCAACAGGGTACTGCCGGGAACGGCCCGCCGCGTAATCCGTTCCAGTGAATCAACGGCCCGCCGCTGAACGTCTGCCAGGCATTCTCCTCCCGGCAATCTGACAGTCGCCGGCCTGTCTTGCCAGGCCTTCCGAAAATCCGGGTAATGCGTCATCCAGTGTTGGGCATGCATCCCCTCGAAGTCGCCCAGATCCATCTCGATGAATCCCTGTTCCTCGATAAACGGGGCTGTTGGATGGCGGTCGGCTATGATGCGGGCGGTTTCGATCGCCCGCATCATAGGGCTTGAATAGATGGCCGCAAGGGATTCATCTTCCAAGGCCATGGCCAGGGCATGGGACTGCTGTCTGCCCACCGGATTCAAAGGCAGATCGCTCCTTCCCTGAAAGCGGCGGAGACGATTCCATTCGGTCTCACCGTGACGGACCAGAAGAATGCGGGTTCCTGAAGATTTCATTGTTCCTTTCAGGCGGAGAAGTCGGCTGTTTCTATTTCCGTTCCAGGACTTTTTTCACCTTTGTTGACAGTGTTTCAAACGAATATGGCTTTTGGACAAAGTCCTGAGCCCCTTTTTCCAGGATTTCCATGACCGGTCCGTCGATCGCGTATCCACTGCACACGATAACTTTGGTGTCCGGACGAAGTTTTTTGATTGCCGTAAAAGTATCTATCCCTTTCATATCCGGCAGCTTGATATCGAGCAGAACCAGATGAATGTCGCCGTCAAAATTCTCCGCGATACGGACAGCCTCTTTGCCGGTTGTTGCTTCAAGTACATCATAACCCAGGTTCTTCAACATGGCCCGGGTCACGTCCATGACGATCTGTTCGTCTTCTACCGCCAGAATGGTGCCGGTCCCCTGGAAAATTCCGGGTTGAGATTTTCCTTGTTCCTTTGTTTCAATTGTGATTACAGGCAGATAGATATGAACAGCGGTCCCCTCTCCCGGCTCTGAATCAACCGTTATCAGCCCGTCATGATTCAAAACAATGCCGTAGGCCGCAGCCATCCCAAGCCCCCGACCCTGAAATTTTGTTGTAAAAAAAGGCTCAAAAATTTTTTTTCTCGTTTGTGCGTCCATCCCCTTTCCATCATCATAAACCGTGAGACGGGCATAACGGCCTGGTTTAAGCTTTTGATGATAGGACGAGAAGGAATTTTCATCAATCTCCAGCAAGTCGGTTGTTACACGGATCCTGCCCGTGCCCTCAATGGCCTCGGACGCATTGGTCAGGACTGCTTGTAGAACCATTTTCATTTGTGTGGAATCCGCTTTTATTTTCAGCAGTTGTCCTGCGAGGTCTGTCTCAACACGAATTTCGGGATCAATGAATTTCTGGATTACCGGAAGCGAATCTTCAATGAACGTGTTCAAGGACATGACTGTCGCATGATACTTCCCTCCACCGGAGTAGGCGAGCAATTGATCTGTAATCCGCTTTATCCTCCAGACCGAGCCTTTCATTGACTCCATGTAGTTGTCGATCTTGTCGTCTTCCGAGCAGTACATCCTGAGCAATTCGATATTGCCGATGATACCGGTCAGGGCGTTATTGAACTCATGAGCGATTCCACCCGCCAGGGTGCTGATGGCCTGCATTTTTTGCTTTTCCTGAAGCCGTGCTTCAAAATGGACCCGATCCGTAATGTCTCGGACAAGTTCCACCGCCCCTGTCACCTTTCCTGAACCCGGCTCCGTGATCGGAAAGCTGAAAAGTTCGATCCACTCAACAGGAGAACCGGGAATCCCGGGCACAACCGCTCGCTCGGTCCGGGCGGACTGAAAACATCTGAGGGTAGGGCAGAAATCGCAGGGTTTCTTTTTAGCCTGATAGCATTCGTAGCATTTTTTCCCCTCCAGCGGGATATTATCCGCATACCAACGGTTCATTACGCTATTGACCCGACGGATGGTCAGATTTTTATCCAGAACACTGATGCCATCCTGAATACTTTCCAGGATATTATCCACGAACGGATCTCTGTACATCCGGCCGGTTTTGTCAGGTTTGGGCAGGGGTGCGCCCCCATCCGGTTGTACTTCGGGGTCCCCTGCTGCGGATCCGGACATGCGCGAAAAAAGGTCGATCATTTTATTGACCGCCACGGCAAGTTTTTCCGTTGCTTCATTTGAATCGGCCGGAACGCTTATTTTTTCCGGAATTCCGGATTTAAGGAGTGATTCGAGCCTGTCACTGGCTTCGGAAATGATTTTCATCTCATGATCTTCCATGTCCACCCTCATTAAAATAGTGCCCATCCATAAATGGCCCTTTTGCGCAATCCCTGCGTCAATCCGCGGGATCACTTGCCTGCCTTGTATGCCCGAACGC
>CAYTJI010000356.1:0-2601 GCA_964438065.1 uncultured Desulfobacteraceae bacterium
TCCGGTGGTTCGGTTTCTTATGGGACTCGGCAAGGGCACACGTTTACGTATGGCCGCGTCACACCTCAAAGGGGGGGTAGTCGTCAACGCGATTATCCGGATGGCCCGTCAGGGGATCGAGATTGAGATACTGGCCGAGCCGACCCTGAGAAGGGTCCCGGAAAAGGTTGAGCAACAGCTCATTCACGCGGGCATTCCGATCCGGCGCGTGACGCATCCCGGGCACCTGCCGATGCACAATAAGTTTGTGCTGGCCGAAAAAAACGGGCGACGATGGGTAATATTCGGGAGCTTCAACTGGACCACCCGCTCGTACTGGCTCAATCACGAGGTCGGCGCTATTTCCGCCAATGGCAGACTCTTCGACGCGTTTGCCGGACGCTGGGAGATCCTGGCGGCCCAGGGGGGGTAAAGGTTCGCGCAAAATGAACTTACACTGACAGGTTTTGACATGGGTATTTCAGCATCAACACTGATGATTCCGGTAGAAACGCAAGTCAGGGAGATGGACGCAAAGCTCCTGCTGGCTTGTGTCGCGGCAGAGCGAGGATTTCCTGTGATTATCGGTTCACGGGCCTTTCTCCATTTCCGGGTTTCTTCGATTCCGAGAGGGGTGTATCTTGCCAAGAGTATGCGCAAGTTGAGCATCCGGATGTTTGATATCCTCAGGAAACTGGGGCACGAGATTATTGCCTGGGACGAAGAGGGCCTGTTGCGCGAAACGGATTCCGAGTATTACCGGTGGCGGTTGTCTCCGGTCACCATGCGGCAGATCTCTCATTTGTTTGCATGGGGTCCGGATGATGCGCGGACGTTTCGGGATTATTCCGGTTATCAGGGGACCCCCATCCATATCACCGGGAACCCCCGTGTGGATCTGATGCGGCCCGAGCTCCGCGAGTTTTATCGTCCGGAGGTGGATGCGATTCTGAAGCGATTCGGCGAGTTTGTGCTGGTGAACACAAATTTCAGCAAAGTCAACCATTTTTATCCGGAACTCAGTGAACTCAGAAATGCCGTGGCTGCGGAGGGAACCGGGAAGGCGAATCCGTTTGATGTCGGCAAGGGCCGGTTCAAGATGGCGGTCTTCGACCATTTTCAGAAGATGCTTCCGGCCTTGTGTCACGCACTGGAAGGCCGCAACGTGGTTGTTCGGCCTCATCCGGCGGAGAACCACGGACCCTGGCTTGACATTGCCTCAAAATGCGATAACCTGTATGTGGCCAATGACGGGAATGTTATCCCGTGGCTCATGGCCGCCCGGGCGTTGATTGCCAATGGCTGCACGACCCAGGTGGAAGCGGCAGTGCTGGACACGCCAACGGTGAGCTATCAACCGGTCGTGTCGGAGGAATTTGACTTTGACCTGCCGAATTCACTGGGGCGCAGGGTGTTTACACAGGATGAACTCTGCACGACGGTCCGCGCCATGGCAGACGGTGAACTCGGACCGCTGGATTATGCTGAACGCAGAAGACTTCTGGATCCCCACATCGCAGCCCTGGATGGCATGTTGTCCGCGGACCGTATGGTTGGCGTGCTTGAAGCGCAGGGCTATCATGAACGGCAACCCCTGCCGTCCTCTCCGTTCAACAGGATGCAGGGCTGGTTGCATAATCAGTTCAGGACTGTTCAGAAACGAATCAATATGCACCGTCCGGGGCATCGGAACAATCTGGCCTATCATGCACATCGGTTTCCGGAGATATCCGTGACGGAGATCAGGCAGAGGATCAGACGGTTCGGTGAGCTGTTGGGCCGTTTCGATAGCATAAACGTGGAACAGGTTTCCAGATACATATTCAGAATCAGTGGATAGCCCCACGGTCCGGACTCGGCGTTTGATCCCGGCCGGCAGGCTGTGGGTGTTGATGAGAAGGAGGATTCTTCTTGTATAAAGCAAAGATTTACGGCGCCGGCTCCATCGGCAATCACCTGGCCCATGCCTGCCGGAATCGCGGGTGGGACGTGGTCATGTGCGATACTGACCCTGAGGCGCTGCGACGGACCCGTGAAGACATATACCCGGCCCGTTACGGTCAATGGGATGACAATATCCGACTTTCAGCGCCGGAGGCGCTTTGCGGTGAAGATTTCGATGTGGCGATTGTCGGGACACCGCCTGATACGCACCTGAAGCTTGCCGTGGAGATTCTGGAAAATGCGCCTCCCCGGGTTCTGCTCATTGAAAAACCGTTGTGCACGCCTTCACTCGACGGGGTGCAGAGGTTACTTGATTTGGAAAGGGCCACGGGGGCCTTTGTCGCCGTGGGCTACAACCACACCCTGACCGAGAATTCTGTCCGGGCCGCCCGGATCCTTTCCGACGCCGTGATCGGACAACCGATTACAATCAGCGCAAGGTTCCGGGAACACTGGGGCGGGATATTTGCCGCCCATCCATGGCTCAACGGGCCCGGAGACTCCTACCTGGGGTTCTATACACGAGGGGGCGGAGCCGGTGGAGAGCATTCTCATGCGATCAACATCTGGCAGTATTTTTCTTTTCTTGCAGGTGCGGGGAGAATTGTTGAGGTGTCGGCCACCATGGACATGGTGACTGATGGCGGTGTTGAGTATGATCGGGTTTGTCTGCTGACC
>CAYTJI010000357.1:0-2597 GCA_964438065.1 uncultured Desulfobacteraceae bacterium
GGGCTTCTTACCCTGTCAAGGGTATGCTGCAAACTCTCCTTGGCCATGGTTCACCCTCCTTTCCGTTATGCTTCTTTATGATTTTTTGTATATCATTGCTTTGGTTATGTCCTTGGTGCACAATTTTTGAAACAGTTCATTATTGGCCTTATAGTAATCATCATCGGAAGCGCCTTCTACAGTGAGGCATTGATAATAGGCGTCAAGCACCTCCGCAATCCACATGGGGGATTCCCACTGCTCAAGGTTCAACTCTTCAATCAGCGCATGAAGCTCCTCCACCACCGGCCTTGCGAGATCCGGACGCCCGGCCTGGAGACAAAGTTTGGCGATAAGAAGCCGGTACCGGTTCTGCTGTCTCACGGAAGCCGCTGTACACGATGCGTTAAGCAACATGGTGAGCGCTTCCTTTACGCCGGATGTTTCCAGGCTGCGAAGGGCCGCTTTCCACAGTGTCTGCTCAAGAGAATCGGATTCAGCCACCTCGGCAGGGACAACCCGGATATCCGAAAAAGAAGAGATGCCGGTATCCCCTGCGGGTGTCGAGACCTCCGCATGGGCCACAGGCGCGGCCCCACCATCCTCCTCCCCCTCCGGGCCTTCCGAATGGGCTTCCGGATCCGGTTCAGACGTTGTCTCTGGTTCCGGATCCGGTTCAAGTTTCCTTTTCTCCTTCAGAATTCGCGATATCAGGATTTCACAATCCTCAAGAGATCTTCTGAATTCGGATAATCTGGGGGCCTCTTTCCCGAACTTCTCATCCACTATCTCGTCAAAAGCCCTGAATCTTTCCTGGCAAACGGCTATAATTTCGGACAGTCCCATGTAAAAGGCCTTGTTCGAGGCGGCAACGGCCGAGTCAAATTCGTCCGCTGACAGTTTGCCGTCGGCGATCATATCATCCCGTTTGGCCTTTTTGCTCTCATCCACATCTCCATATTGATTGAGGATGTCTTTATCATACCCCACCTGTCTGGATTCTTCCCATTTTAGCCAGGAATATCCAGGCGTTTTGGTGCGATCCGTGATGGGGATCTCCTTGATGGAAAGCCACAGATTTTTATTCAGGAATTCAATGGGGCCGGCACGGAAATCCAGGTCGTCGTCTTCAATCTCCGGATACACGTAATCCCAGAACTGATTGAGAAATCCGATCATGATCTCAAGACCCGTGGCCAGGCCCTCAAAACCCTCCTTCTTTGTCAAGGCCTCTGTAAGCCAGGCTGCGATCTGAAGATCCTTGGTTTTTTCAACGAGCGCCTTCTCGGCAACCGAGATGACTTTATCCCAGTCCGAAGTCTTGATCTCACGATCCCATTCACCCCGGTCCAGGGGATCATCCGCCCGCCTGGCCTCCTTTATTTCATCATAAACAGGGGTATAGCGGAGGTCCTCACCTGCCGGGTTGTCTCCTGGAATCGGGGTCAGGATGGCATCCAAATCCGTCATATCAAATGGTTCCTCCCATCTGCCGGGTTGTTAACCGCTTCGCAGGATTATTGAAAAACCGCGACCGCACTATCCGATATCATAATTTAACCGTATAACTCTTTGACAGGAACACCCGAATACTTCAGACCTTTTGTCCTTCCGCGGATGAATCGAAATCAAACAGGACCTCGCGGACCTCCAGAATAGCCACATCTTCGTCCCCTGCCAGAAACACGTGCTGACCGGCGCCTCTTGCAAAAGGCCCTCCCAGAGAAACCCAGTCCGTCATTCGCCCGAGTTTGACACGGTCATCTGCATGCTGATAAGAGTCCGGGTAAAGGACGGGAAGGAAACAGTTCATCGTAAGACCTTCCCACGTGGTTATACGTGCCTGTGCCCAGATCAGGTCAAACAATGTCCGGGGTGCCGGAATAACCAGTTCCCTGATGAATTCAAAAGGGACCCACACATAGCGTTCATGGACAATAATTTCAAGGAACGGCGACAGAAATGTGTCCAGATCCGCAAACCCGCTGAATCTTTTTCCGTTTACAGTTCCTGTGATTGCCGGTCTCCGGGCCTCCGCCAGGTCAAAATGGGCTTTCGCTTCCTGAAGGTCTTTCTCTTCCAGCTTTTGAAGCCCGGTATAGTAGGCGTCAAAATATTCAGGTGGCTCAGGCAGAAAAGAAGGGGATTTCCGGAGACGAATCACTTCGTATCTCTCTTTTTCTGCGGAAATCAGATCTCTGTACGTTCGGACGCCTGCATCCCGGCCAGGGTCCTGGGCGGCAATAGCCTCCAGGTGTCGTTCAGCCTTGTCTAACTCTCCAAGAAAAACAAGCACCTGAAAAAGAAGGGTCCTGTTGCCGGTATCCCCGGGAGAGGATTTCACATGTTCAATCAACAGCGTTCTGGCCTCTGTTAGCCTGCCGGCCCTGATTAGATCGGTCGCATTCATGGTTATTCAAATCCTCTCTGTCAGGCACCTGGAATTCGCACGACAATATAAATTTGTTCCGGCACGATATTTAAATAGAGACCTTTGAAAAGCGACTACTTTTGCACCAAATCGGTCATTTTTCAAAGGTCTCGATGTTCAAATAGTGTCCATCCAGAAATGAGTCCCGCCATGGCGGGATTCATTTCTGGATGGACACTAAATAAAT
>CAYTJI010000358.1:0-2593 GCA_964438065.1 uncultured Desulfobacteraceae bacterium
CGGCCATAAAGTCTTGGGTTTTTGAAAACAGTTTACCCTTCGGGAGCGTCGATTTTATCCCGCCTGGAGGCGGGACGGCGTTGGCAAGGACTTGAAGTATCGTCGTACGTCTGCGCCCTTGCCGCCTTGCACCTGCCTGCTGCAGGCAGGTGCAAGGCAAGCTCGACGCTTGCAGGATTCAGGTGATAAAAAAAACGGAGATCCCGGGCTTTGTATGGGAAACCGGCCCTGGATCCAACGGAACGGCTTCATGCTGCGCATATGCCGAACCTGGGCAATAGATCATGCACGATATAGAACCGGTGGGCCTGGACCGCGTCGTGGAAGAGTTTCCAGTTCGATACCAGGAAATCTTTCCGGTACCTGTGGACAACAAGGTCAAGACTGGTCCCCAGGGCCTGATGCTTCCACGACTGTTTTCCCCTTGCCGCATAGGTAATGGACTCGGGTCCGAAACTGAATCGGCCTTCTTTAATGGCGGTGAGCCACTGCCCATGGCGCTTTGAGCCGTCTTCTTCTTTTATATTTTTGAACAGACTTCGAATCTGCTGCATGTCCTTGCCGGGAATTCTTTTTGACGGCAGGGAAGGATTGCCCACCCTGAAGCGTCTCATGGCGTTGAACATGGCCTGTGCGGCTTTACAGAATTCGGCTGTGTTATTCCGGACAATCAACTCACCGTTACCATTCGTGTACTTCCATTTCAGGAACGGCATATCGGGAAAGATCGTGGCCCGGCCATGACCGAGAGGCGGGATCGTATCATCCAGGATGTCCCTGAGAAAAGTTTTCAAGGCCTTTCCGAATGTCCCCGACCCGCCGGTTTCAACCGCGTCTTCCACTTCGTTTACGCGGTGCATGACACCTGCAAAACCCTGATGCGCCCAGGTGTCGGCATAGACATGCATGACCACGCCGAAACGGTAAAGCCCGTATTCCCTGTTTTTTTCCAGAATGGCGTTTTTCACCATCTGTCGCGCAACCGGGCTGTTGGGCCTGCATATGATTTTTTGAATGAATTTTCCGCCGGGATTTTTCCCCATACCCTTTCCGCCGTTTCCGGGTAGAAAATGAAAAGGGATCCATACCTGGTGGTTGGCGACCGCCCGGGTATTGCGCACATCAATCATTTTGTGGGCGGAGCTGATACGGTGATACAGTGCCTTGTTGTCAAAATAGACCGTGCCGGAACTGGTTGCGTCATCCACATACTGTGACGCGTGGGCGAGAATTTCAGCCTCATTTTTTGGAAATCCGGCCAGCCGTGACAGTACATAGGTCGCTGCATGGTGGAAATCAATCTGCATGAATTTTTCTCCCGGATGGTTGGGGCTTTGACGGGTTCGGCAGGACCCCCAGCGGTGCAAAAGCGACCGGGCCCCCTAGCGGTTTCGGTGCGTGGAACGGCGGCGGCAGAAACCTGTTATAAACATAACCGAACTTCGTGACTTTTAACAAATAGATCTGTAATCTAAAACCTGCAAGCGTCGAGTTTATCCCGCCTGGAGGCGGGACGGCATTGGCGAGGCGTTGACGTATCGTCCGTCTGCGTCCTTGCCGCCTTTGAGCCGTACTCAGATAACCCCCAAATCCGCGATTGACGGGGTTTTGGCGGTGAAATATATTGAAAAACCTCCTTGGATCAGGTAGATATGTGTTATTAGCAAGCAACACGGACCGAACCGACGAGGTGAGGTTAAGATAATAAAACAAACCGTTCTTCCGTTCAAGCTGGAAATAACAAAGGACCTGATCACATCCCACGCCGGGCTTGGGCTTTTAGGTGAATTTGCGGTGGGCCTTGGTTTGAAAAATGCATTTCACCTAAAACCTGCATAAACTGTTTTCAAAAAGGAGAGACGACATGCACCGTGTGAATAATTTGATGGAGATGATCAAAGGCAGAAGAAGCATCAGGAGCTACATTGAAAAAGATGTCCCCGAAGAACTCCTCAGCCAGGTGCTGGAGGCGTTTCGGTGGGCACCGTCATGGGCCAACACGCAGTGCTGGGAGGTTATTGTCATAAAGGATGGATCCATGAAACGGAAACTCCAGGGATGTATGCCCGCGAAGGGCAATCCAGCCGTGAATGCCGTTGTGCAGGCACCGGTCGTGCTTGTCGTCTGTGCCCGGCTCGGGGTTTCGGGATATTATAAGGATGCCCCGGTTACCAAGTTCGGGGACTGGTTCATGTATGATCTCGGCATTGCGAGCCAGAACCTCTGCCTGGCCGCCCACAGCCTGGGCCTGGGAACCGTCATCGTCGGGGTTTTCGACCATGACCGGGCCGGAGATGTTCTGAACGTGCCGGAAGGCTATGAACCGGTGACGTTTATCCCTGTTGGCTATCCGGAAAAAACGGGCCCGGCGCCGCGCAGGCGGGAGATCAGCGAGTTTACCCATTATGAGACCTTTTAACCGCATGCTTCCGCCCGGCCCCGGCGGTATTGTCTATTGGGGTCAAGTCTACGGTTGACTTTTACTGAAAGATGTAATAGCTAAAACCTGCATAAACTATTTTCAAAAACCCAAGACTCTATGGCCGCATTCGAATTGATGCGCGTCATGCAAGCACAACTTTCCCATAACTCG
>CAYTJI010000359.1:0-2588 GCA_964438065.1 uncultured Desulfobacteraceae bacterium
GGAGGTCTTGCGCCTGATTCAGGAGCCCTGACAATGAGGACGATTATGCTCGGAGTTGGCGACCTGGGGGCGACAAACAGGCCGGGAGAAGTGGTTAAGACGCTGGCATTAGGTTCATGTGTGGCAGTTATGATGCTGGACCCTAAGACAAAAAGTGTCGGCATGGCCCATGTGGCCCTCCCGGAATCAAGCATAAACAGCGGGAAGGCCCGAGAAAAACCCGGCTATTTTGCAGATACCGGCATCCCGGCCCTGATCAGCGGGATGAAAAAACTCGGGTGCAGAGGAAACGGTAAAGGGATGATCGTGAAGCTGGTCGGCGGTGCCAGGATAATGGATCCAAATAACACTTTTAACATCGGTAAGCGAAACGTGCTTGTCATCAAAAAGATACTATGGTCCCGCGGCATGGGCATTGTCAGCGAAGATGTGGGCGGTAGTATCAGTCGAAGTGTATCGCTTGATGTCAATACGGGCAAAGTGATCATATCGTCATCGGGACGGAATGATTGGAGTATTTAGGAAGATTGCAAATGATTAAAAAAATTTCAAGGAAAATAAATGAAATCCCTCCCTTATCTCACAGTACATCGGAACTGATGAGACTTATGAGTGATCCTGGCCATGATGTGAAACATGTTATTCAGATTGTAGAGTGCGATTCTGCGCTGACTTCCCGAGTCCTGAGAGTGATAAATTCCGCAAGTCTTGCGTTACTAAAACCAACTACATCCATTGCCCGCGCCGTATCTTACTTAGGAGATAAGGTAGTTCTGGGGATCGCTTTAGATGCGTGTACCTCAGGAATTTTTATAAAGCCTCTTGACGGATATGAATCCAAACGGGGGGCGCTTTGGGACCACAATCTTCGGACGGCGATCGCCTCGAGAGAAATGGCACGATTTGCAAAGGAGTGGGTCAGCCCGGACCTGGCGTTTACAGGGGGGCTTCTCCACGACATCGGGAAGGCCGTTCTCTCCGAGTTCTTGAGAGGATCAGCTGCGGATATTCTGGCTGAAATTGATGACGGTCTGTTGGAAGACTATCTTGCAGCCGAGCAGAAGCGACTGGGGATCGATCATTCCGTGGTCGGTTATGAACTGGCCAAGAAATGGGCCTTGCCATCGCCACTTCCGGATATTATCAGACATCACCACTCTCCTGCCCTCGGAGCTGAGGAAATTCGATCGTTAATCTATGCCGTACACGTCGGGGATATCATTGCCATGATGGGCGGGACAGGCACGGGGAGTGATGATATGCAGTACCATCTGAATGGGGGATTTATGGAATATCTCCATGTTTCGCTCGAAGATCTTGAAAGGGTCATTATTCAAGTGGATGATGAGTTCAGGAAGACAAAGACCTCTGTTTTTGGAGGAAAGGAGAATCAACGATGAAAAGAATCCTCATCATAGACGACTCGAATACTGCCAGGATGATCGTGCGACGGTGTCTGGAAATCGTTGCGCGTGGAGAGGTTGAATTCCTTGAAGCCGCAGACGGAAAAGAGGCATTGAAGAAACTCAGGAAAAGACCCGTAGATCTGATAATAACAGATCTCAATATGCCCGTCATGGACGGAGAGACACTGCTTAAGTGGATAAAAAGGAGCCCGAAGACAAATGATATCCCGGTGGTCGTCATATCCAGCGCTGGCAATCCGGCAAAGAACCAGCAGGTTCTGGATCTGGGGGCCTTGACCGTTATCAGCAAACCCATTTCACCGGAAGCGATTAATGAGACAATGGGGAGCTTTCTTGAAGCATGGGAGGAAAATGGAACTTCAGGGAGATGGGGATAGAAAGGAGAATCAGATGAATAACATCCAGAAGAGGTTTCAGGAGATAATGGCATCAGCAGTGGAAGAAACTTTTGAAAACATGGCATTTTTGGTGATAGAACAGGATAACGAGAAGGACATGCTGATCGGAGAATCAGAGATTCTCAAGGCAAGTGTTCTTATTTACGAGCCCCATCAAGGTGAACTGTGTCTAACACTTTCGAAGGGCCTTGCTACTGAAATCGCGAAGACACTCTACTTGTTGGAAGATAGCGATATCGCTGAACAGATCATCACAGATGTGCTCAAGGAGATACTCAATGTTATAGCCGGTCAGATGATGATGCGTATATTGCCGGAAGATACTACCTTTACGCTGGGGATCCCTGAAACAGAAATCGAGGGCATAATGGATCCGGAAGCCCGGACAGTGGAATGTCGTTTTACGGCAGATGGACATCTATTTAGCATTGTTGCCAGCGGCGAAAACCTTCTTACATTCGGTTTGAGCGGTTAATATGCTCGGAGTAAATTTTTGGATTTTGGTGTGCACAATTCGTAAGACCCGGGATATGCTATTTCAGCGGGAACGGATCGGACTTTTTACGAATTTGTCAAACCTGTTTCCGGATGGAGCGGCCTACGCCTACGCCTTCAAATCATCCCGCGTCGGCCGGGCCCGGGCGGCGCGGTATTGCCGGATAACGTGTCGTCGGGTCTTCAGGAACCGCCAGGGAATAAAAAGGGGTTCGTCGTGGTGGACTGTGCAGCATTGCCGGAAAACCTGGTTGAAAGCGTCCTGTTT
>CAYTJI010000360.1:0-2582 GCA_964438065.1 uncultured Desulfobacteraceae bacterium
CGTGGAGGGCAAGCTCAAAAAGTTCTACGCGGAAGTCTGTCTCTTGGAACAGGCTTACGTGAAAGACACTGATCTGAGCATCAGGGACCTGCTGAATGAAACCATCGCCAAGATCGGGGAAAACATAAATATCCGCCGGTTTATCCGCTTCCAGGTGGGCGAGGAACTGGGGGAGGAATAGGGTATACGAACCTTGGGCCGGGATAAAGGTTTCAAATATACGCGCGTCGTGCTGAAACTCAGCGGTGAGGCCCTTCAAGGCGGGCAAGGCTTCGGCATAGACCCGGATGTAGTCGAGAACATCTCAGCCCAGGTGGCCGAAGTAGCTGGACCTGGGAGCGGTCTGAGCCTGGGCGTGGTCATCGGCGGGGGCAATATCTTTCGGGGCCAGAGCCTGGCGGAGAGGGGTCTTTCCCGGGCCACCGGAGACCATATGGGTATGCTGGCCACGGTCATCAATTCCCTGGCGCTTCAGGAGTCCTTTGAGAGAAACGGTCTGGAATCACGAGTCATGTCCGCGCTCAGAATTTTTGAGGTGGCCGAACCTTACATACGCCGCCGGGCGATTCGCCACCTGGAAAAGGGCCGCGTGGTCATCTTCGCCGCGGGAACGGGTAATCCGTACTTTTCCACGGACACGGCGGCCGCCTTGCGGGCCAGCGAGATCGGGGCTCAAGCCCTGCTCAAGGCGACCAAGGTGGATGGTGTTTACGACTCGGATCCGGTGAAAAATCCCGAGGCCCGGTATCTCCCGGAGCTGACTTACATGGAGGCCATCAGCCGCGGGATCAAGGTGATGGACACGACAGCCCTTTCCCTGGCCATGGAAAACAATCTGCCCATCATTGTATTTAACCTTAACACCCAGGGCAATATCAAGCGGGTCTTGTCCGGGGAAAAAGTTGGGACTCTGATCGCTAACTAATATCCGTCCATAAGCGGTTATTTTTCCCAATAACTGTCACCCGCGAACGGAGCGGGAAATCTTAATTGCTTTTGGAAGACACAGGTTAAAGATTTCTCCCTTTGGTCGAAATGACAAAAGAAGGGCTTTCGGACGGGCGCTAAATAAAACTATGGGCAGACGTATAGTTATCATCTGAGTTTGGACGAATATTGTCAGAACTTTTTGACGAGAATGGTTGTATAATGATTAAAATAGATGCTGGGAAAAGATGGCTGGACAAACCGCATTTTTGTCCGGCTAGGTAACCGCTTGCTATTTTTGTAGACATATCAATAAATAAAGAGGAAAACACATGGCGGTTGTTGATTGGAAAAAACAGGGTTCTATTGCCGTTATTTCAATGAATAATGGCGAAAACAGGCATAATCCCGCCTTTGTCAAGGCCATGCTGAAAATATTTTCCGAGATTCTTGGTGATGAGTCCATGGACGGGGTGGTCATAACATCGAGTGACGCCAAGCACTGGTCTCTTGGGCTTGACGTTGACTGGCTTGTCCAGAGGACCAAGGAGCAGGATTGCCAACCAATTAAGGATTTTCTGTACAGTCTGAATGATCTTTTTAAAACAATGCTTACTTTTCCCATGCCGCTAATAGCGTCAATAAATGGGCACTGCGCGGCCAACGGTCTTCTTCTTGCCTGTGCCTGCGATTTTCGTTTTATGACGTCTGACAAGGGCCTTGCCAGATTCCCGGAAGTTGATTTGGGCATCCCTTTTTTACCGGGAATGATCGCGGTGACAAAAAAGGGCATACCGCTATATAAATTTGAAGAAATGAAGTACACCGGCCAAAGGTTCACCGCCCTTGATCTGGAAGAACACCATATAATTTTAAAATCATTTAAAGACGCAAAGACACTTATGAGGGAAAGCCTTGAATTCGCCCGTTCTTTTAAAAAGGGAAGAGGAATATTCGGGGAGATGAAAAAAAGAATGAATAAAGATATAATCAGGGTCTTTGAAAAAGAGGACCCTGACTACATTGAATCCTTCGGGCCAACTTCCTTATTTTATTAAATCACTCCGCGCCAACTTCCTTATTTTAGGTTCGTCCGGCTCTTGCGTGCTTTTTGATTATGAGTTTGGGATAACAGATTGGAATAGAAAAAGTTTAGCTCTTGTCGCGAACTAGTCGAAATTATAAGCGTTCAATAAAAGAGTGGCTCTTTGCCCGCTTCTTCGAATTTCATGTTCAACCCCGAATCAAGGCCCGTGTCTAGACCTTGACCGTGCCGTTAGGGTTTGACCCATACTTCTTTTTCAAGCGCTCACAGACCAGGTCAGGGACCAGGCCGCTTATATTTCCACCAAACGAGGCCGCCTCTTTGACAATAGTAGAACTGATATAGAACCACTTGTAGTCGGTCATAAGAAAGACGGACTGGATGTCGCGATTAAGGCGCCGGTTCATCAGGGCCAACTGGAACTCGTATTCAAAGTCGGACATGGCCCTGAGACCGCGCAGTATGGCTTTGGCTTTGCGCTGCTTGGCGTAATCCACCAATAGACCATCAAAGGTGTCGATCTCAACATTCGGCTTGTCAGCCAGCAAATCGCGGATCATATCCACACGTTCCTGCTCGGTAAAGAGGCTGCTTTTCTGGGGATTCCTGG
>CAYTJI010000361.1:0-2573 GCA_964438065.1 uncultured Desulfobacteraceae bacterium
GCCTGCTGCAGGCAGGTCTTCGGCAAACTCGACGCTTGCAGGATTTAGGTATCATCGGAAATCGTTTTTTTTCAAAGATATCGAAATACGTCCCCATGCGCATGCCCGTGTCAGAAAAATGGATTGGACGAGTCATTCTGCTGTTAATGTTTGTCCCTTGGATGATTTTTTCCGGGTGTGGACCCCACCGGGTTAAGCCGGTCAGGAATTCCTCCCGGAAAGTACTTGTTCTTTCCGAAAAGGTAGCGGGGCCGGGTTACAAACCATATGTCATCCATGGAGAGAAGTATTATCCCCTGCCGGACTCTGAAGGTTTTGTGGAATATGGTAAAGCCTCATGGTACGGAAAGAAATTCCATGGCCGGCCCACAGCGAGCGGGGAAATTTTTGACATGCACCGCAAGACGGCTGCGCACAAGACCCTCCCGTTGGGAACGTACGTAAAGATACTGAACCTTTCCAACAGAAGACAGGTGGTCGTAAAAATAACAGACCGTGGACCGTTTGTAAAAGGAAGGATCATCGATTTATCCTATGCCGCGGCAAAACAGATCGGACTGATCGGCCCCGGCGTGGCGGATGTAAAAATTGTTGCCCTGGGAAAGGAGGTCGGGGAAATAGCGTCTCCACAGGGCAGTAAACCGCTCATTGAGATTTCAGATCTGAACAGGGGGGAATTCACGGTTCAGGTCGGGGCATTCAGGCGGAGAGAAAACGCCGTCAGGCTTAGTGACAGGCTCAAAGTGATTTTTGATTATGTGGATATAGAGGTCGTTGCAGATGGGGATGCCGGCCCGATTTACAGGGTCCGTGTTTCAAAATCAAAAACATTATCCGAGGCCGGGAAACTGGAAAAAAGACTGGGGTCCATGGGATTTGAAGGGGCGTTTATTGTGCGGCTCTAGCGCTGTTGATTTTATCCCGCAAGACCCCTGAAGTTTTAAATACGACGACCCGCCTTGCTCTCAATTGGAGCCCCTCCGAGGTTTGCGGGTTCCTGCCTCTCCGGGCGGCCTTTTCCTTGACGACAAATTTTCCAAAGCCGCTGATGAGGATATCCTCCCCCCTTTCGAGACTCTGTTTGATAATTTCCAGGAGCCCTTCAACGACATTCTGGGACTGCGTTTTGCTGAGCCCGACCTGGTCATAAACGCTGTTGATTAATTTTTCTTTGGTCAACGCCATTCTGTTCCTCCCTGTTTCAGACTTTCATGAATAGGACGTTCGACTACATTTTCCGATTTTGCAAGTGATCAATATGGGTTATAGCGAATGGGGTGTCAAGCCTTTTTTGGGGAAATCCATACGTCAGGATTTTTTGAATTTTTCTTTCAGTTTCTGCTCCACAAGGTCCGGAACAAGTCCTCGTATGTTTCCTCCGAGACTGGCAGCTTCTTTGACGATCGTGGAACTGGTGTAGAACCACTTGTAGTCCGTCATGAGAAAAATAGATTGGACCTCACGGCGTAATTTCCGGTTCATGAGGGCCATCTGAAATTCATATTCAAAGTCTGAAAGCGCTCTGAGCCCCCTGAGAATGACATTGGATTTTTTCAACACCGCATAATCGACGAGGAGACCGTCAAACGTATCAACCTCGACATTAGGGGTGTCCTTGAGGACTTCTTTAATGATGTGGATTCTTTCCTCAATGGAAAAGAGGGGTTTCTTGTGGGGATTGTGGAGGATCGCAATGATCAGCTTGTCAAAAATTTCCAGTGCCCGTTTCACAATACTCAGATGTCCATTTGTGATGGGATCAAACGTCCCCGGGTAAATGGCCGTACTACCATTCATGATAGAACCTCGCAAGAGAAAATATGAATTCGGGTATCTCCGTAGATCCGGTCTTCTACCAATTGAAGATTACCAATACGGTGGGGCAGTTGTTCGGTCTTGGAGGATTCCATAACGACACGGGCTCCGAGGGAAAGGATATCTGCAGCCAATATTTTTTCCGCCAGAGGAAGAAGCAGATTTTTCCCATAGGGCGGATCCATGAATATCAGATCAAAACGGTGTTGCATGGCAGGATGGTTCAACGGCAGGCCCTTTCTCAAATCTCTTCTCAGAACGGTCCCTGCCTGTTGATATCCACAGACAGCAAGATTTTTTTTTGCTGTTTCTATGGCCCGCAGGGCCTTGTCGATGAAAACAGCAAATCTGCCGCATCTGCTAAGGGCTTCAAGCCCGAGACTTCCTGTGCCTGAAAAAAGATCAAGCACGGCAGTGCCGGATAAATCCTGCCCAAGGATACTGAAAACGGCCTCTCTTACCCGGTCGCTCGACGGTCGCATATCCATCCCTTTAGGCGTGAACAGGATCCGGCCTTTTGATTTGACTCCGGTGATTCGCATCCGCCGTTTGCCGGGAGACACTTCGGAATACACCCGATTTTGTGCCAACTCAAATCGATGGTCCCGGACTGCCTCCTTATATCCTGAAAACATTTAACCTAAAACCTGCAAGCGTCGAGTTTGCCGAAGACCTGCCTGCTGCAGGCAGGTCTTCGGCAAACTCGACGCTCCCGGAGGGTAAACTATTTTCAAAAACCGCAGTCTTTATGGCCGCAT
>CAYTJI010000362.1:0-2572 GCA_964438065.1 uncultured Desulfobacteraceae bacterium
CATCCAGGGGGATTTCGGGGCCTGCTTCATCATGGTGAATTTCGCCCTTGAAAAACTGAGTGAAACAAAAGGGCAGGATGAAACCGCGAAAGCCATTCATGACATTGGAAGGCATCTGGAGGTATTCAGCAAGGCGCTGGCCACCTGCCGGGGCCCCGAAATTTCAAAAACGAGCGAAAATTTGATCAGGCGGATCGGCCGGTGCGAGGGGCTTTCCCTCCCCCCGGCCTTTCTGCCGCTCTTCAACCTCCTCAGGGAAGAGATGGCCTTTTTCAGAGGTTCCGAGATCGCGGATTGTCAAAAGCATTGAACGCCCCAAGGAGCGGGGAATACAATCTCTGCCCATCTTTAGCGGATTGAATATCTGATGTTCAATTTACAAGATCTATCGCGGGTTGTCAATCTTTTGAATTCCCGGGTCTGCTGAAATAGACGATCATCCGGCCCTGGACCGGGCAGTGAATCCGTTCGTCCCCACGGGATATAAGCTCCCAAATCAATTATTTCAAATTGAGAGAAATTTTGATATCCTGGGAGTCGGAAAACGGGATTCCCGCACAATTCTCTGCCCGCGGGACGCATCAGCCGGATTCCGGCCGGGACTTATGAATTACAAGGCAAATGGCAGGAAGAGAGAGGTAGACGGCGCAAGGTCTCATTCAGTGAAAGGCAACGACACATGGGCAAAAAAAATAAACGGACGATTGCCGGAAAAAAAGAGAGGGCAAGGCGGAAACGGCGTGCGAAGTTGAAAAAAAGGCGTATCCGGGCCCAGGGCCGGCCGCCGGGAAACGTCGTGCTCAATCCCGCCCCGCCTTTTTCCGAAATAGCGGCCCCGGAGGGTTTCCGCCCGATTTCGATCTCGCAGGCCCTGATGACTTATGCCGATCCCATCATGGCTTTTTTTGACAACAGCTCAATGGACCAAATAAATTCCGCCATGAAACTGGCCATGGGTCTCTGGAATTACGAAATCACGGAAAAAGAGGGCCGGGAGAACCTTGAAAAAACGAGGGACGGCATTATCCGGGAGATCAAGGCCGCCCTGGACATGGGCGATAAGGAGGCCGCCGGTTTTTTTGACAAGATGGTGGAACGAAAGACCTACCTGTTCCCTTCGGATGTTCAGCCCGAATACCCGAACATAATGTTCATCAGAAAGGAAATCCGGCATGTCCTGCCGGAATTCGATCACGGCAAAATAACGTTCCCGAAAGAGCCCGTGCCGCCGGACCGGGAAGACGAAAACCTCGTTGAAGCCTTGAGGCTCCTGGATCAATACATCGCCGATGGAACGGATTACGGCGACTGGGAAGATCATTACATGAACACGGAGGAACAATGCCGGAAGCGGTTTCGGAAATGGCTCGAGGATAAGGGCCTGGATGAGTACGGCGGGATCTTCCCGTTCTGCGTGGAGACATATCTCAATTTCATTTACCGTTATGCCCATGAAGATGCCGTCTGCCTGAAGACGGTCTCCCAGGCCTGTATCGACGAATTTTTCAGCGACCATCTCCTCAGAAAATGCATGGCCAGGCCCGATGAATATGTGAACTGGCCCCCCGCAATCAAATCGTTCCATGTTTTTCTGCAGGAGAAGGGGTACCTGGAAGATCCCATGCCGGTCATAAAGGCGGTGGATGGGATCGAGCCCCGTTTCATGGAAGTTCTCAGGAAGATGTTTTAAGGGGATCCCGGCTGAAACCAAAAAAGGCACCTCCCCGGGTTAACGGGAAGATGCCTTTTTTTTCAGGTTGAGAATCTACATTACCGTGACATTTGCGGCGGCGGGGCCTTTTTGCCCCTGCTCAATGTCAAAGGAAACCCGGTCGCCTTCATTGAGGCTCTTGAACCCGGTTGCGTTGATCGCCGAATGGTGAACAAACACATCGGGTCCGTTTTCCTGCTCGATAAAGCCGAAGCCTTTCTGGTCGTTAAACCACTTAACCGTTCCGTTGGCCATGATGACATCCTCCTTTCGTAAGATATTCAAAATTTTAGACTGGAGGATGCAGCATGAAAACTTGGTCCTTCAGAAAAAAACCGCCCCGCACTCAAGGCGAGGCCTTGTTGAACTTGAACTATAATAACACCCTTTTTTGAAAAAGCAAGGTTTTTATTTCCGGACCCCGGAACCGGTTCTGTTTGTGAAGGGAAAAGAGGCGGGAAGACGGACGCACGATCAGGCGGCCCTGTTCCTGTATCGGCGGATATCCACCATGATACCGGAGGATGCGCTTTCCTCGGCGGTCTTCAGCAGCTTGGTGGTCGTTTCCTTTCCAGGTACTCTCCACCGCAATTGGAACAGATACGTGCCGGCACGTCCTTAAATACAAGGGTCATCCCGTTCCTCTCGAGTGTTACGCTGATTTTTCCTCCCCTCGTTTCACCATGTTTGCAGATCACGCATTTCATTGCCGCCTCCTTTTGAATTCTTCGTCCCACAGATCGATACCCGGTTCATAGACGGTGATCACTATCCTTTCCCCGGTATTTCGGCCGCTGGCGCAACAACGACCGGGTGATTACAGTCAAGAGCCGCACGGAGGATTTGGCGGATCAGGGGGAG
>CAYTJI010000363.1:0-2569 GCA_964438065.1 uncultured Desulfobacteraceae bacterium
GCACTGTCGAAGGACCAGCCATGTTCCATCTGAGGACAGGCGCCCCCCTCCTGTGCGCCTTTATTGTCAGAACAGGTGATAAAAATTACAAGATCGTAATCACCCCACCGATTGATATCCAACAATCAGGTGACCGGGATGCGGATGTCCACGCCGTCACACAGGCCTATACAGCCGTGATCGAAGCGTTTATCAGAAAATATCCCGAGCAGTGGTGGTGGCCGCACAAGCGCTGGGCAAAGAATATCCCGTCACTTTCTGATCCGAAAGATATATTGTGAAAGTCGTTCCACGACGAGTTCTCCCGTGTCACCGATCAGATCCTGAAATCTTGCGATACGCGTACGCATCTCGTCCAATGAGAGCCCCGGATAGCGGTGGCGTTGGAATTCGGGCCGGTATTTTGATTCGGGGAGGTAAGACTTAATCCGTTTTTTTGTCCGGCGTTTGGCTGCCAGATAGCGACCTCTAAGTCTTCTCCCGAAGGGCGGTTTTGTTTGTTTGCCCCAACTTTCCACCATCGACTCAATCACATCAACCATCCGCCGACTTGCCAGAGGCCCATCCATTGCCGACAGGTACCGTTTCATGAGTCCCTTCCGCTCCTCTCCATCTGCGGCCCCGAGTTCCTCCGAAAGGACCCTTTTGAGCGTTGACAGCAGTTCTTCCAAATCGAAACACTGATGGCTCAAACGATTCGGGAGCAGATAAAATCCCTCGTCATATTCCCTGATTCCCTCAGCTTGATATGTCACGGCCGGAACACGCATGATATAGGCCTCAATACCTGTTGTACATCCATTGTGGATCACCCCTCTGGCGGCCATGAGCCATGGGATGACATTGCCCTGATTGAGGACTGAAACCCTTTTACAACGAGACGCGATCTGGTGGTAAATACGCGGGTTTTCAGTCGGGTGGGGCCTGACAACAATCTTGATGCCCGGCAGTGCCCTTTCAAGTTCAGGGATCAACCGCTGAAAGCTTTCAAAAATCGCTTTCTTGTGATTGTGCAGCCCCTGGGCAAACTCCCGGGTCATGCCCACGGCCGCGAGACCGAACGCCGCACCCGTCACGGATGCCTCGCAGGGGAAAAAAAGGTTTTGATTCGGGTAAAAGGCATTCACATTGCTGAAATTGGTATTAATCAGAAAAAATTCACCATATTTTTCGCGCAATGCCTCGGCATCCTGAGAAAAATACCCCTGCATTTCAGGACGGAGCATATCTCCACGTGGATTCCCCGTGATGTAAATGGGAAGGTCTTCAGGCAGGTCCGGGTATTGTCGCCACAGGTCGGCATTGTCTTGTCCCCAGGCAAACAGACAGGAAAGATGCCGGATGGCAACAGGAGAAAGCCGACGGGTAAAATAGGTGTCCGCCGGCGGGTGGACCAGGGCTTCTTCATCCCACGCGGCAATCCTGTGCCCGAGTTTTCTCATGATGCGGAACATCTTGACGCTGCGTTCCGTCATGCTCTTCGAAAGGTACAGGCCTGGAGGGAAAGAGGCAATACGGAAATCGATTTCGAGGCGGGAGCCGATCACACAGACAAATCCCCGCTGGGCTGCAATACACGAAAGCAACAGTTTGGCGTCCAGCTCGCGCACCTGGTTTTCGACCGGAATAATGAGATGGGGCTTTGAAGCGTTCATGGATAGGTATCTTCCCGCTCCGGACTTGATGCCGCCGACAGGCTGGAGACAAACTCAGCCAGTCTGAAGTCGAATATCGTGTCAATATTTGCCACGGGTTCGTCAATCAGAACGAAAGACGTCCGCACGCCCTTTATCGTCTTCTGCTCAATAATGCATTCCCGTGTCATGGCATAAGCAATGCCGTTTCTGTGATACACGGGTGTCAGTTGCTGGCGGGCGATAACCGCCGCGCCCGCAGGATCATAATAGTCCAGACGGTCGTCCCGGATAACAAGCTGTTTGAGCGGATGTGCCTTGGAATCCGTCTCGCTCACCGTCCAAACCGAATCATACCCGCCTTTAATCAGTTTTTCGATGGTCGCTGTTACGTGGGATGGTTTACGCAACGGCGAGGTCGGCTGTAACATGACAATAATATCATACCTCCTGTTATCGATCTCTTCACACGTCAGCAATGCATGATTCAGAACATCCCAGTCCCCCACAAGGTCTCCTGACAGATGCTCCGGCCGCATAAAGGGGACAGCCAGACCGTTTTCTTCCGCGATCCGGGCAATTTCTTCATGATCCGTTGAGACAACCGCCCGGTCCACACACGAGATCTGCTTCACCACACGCCCCACCAGAGCGACCAGGGGAACACCGTTCAGTTTGCGGATATTTTTCAGCTTGACACCCTTGCTTCCCCCACGGGCCGGTACCACCACGAGTATTGTCTTGTTTTCCAGCATGAATCATTCTTCCTTATATGGACAGGTCACTGCGCTTACGGGCTGCTGTTTGAACAAAGAACACTGCCAACACCGGTCCAGTCCGCGGTTTATTGGGGTGTTTCATCTAAGTCATGTCCATCCGGAAATGAAATTCGGGCACGGGCGAGTTTCCGATCCGGAAATGCGAATTTTTGCGCA
>CAYTJI010000364.1:0-2565 GCA_964438065.1 uncultured Desulfobacteraceae bacterium
GGCACTCCCGGCCGAAGGCACGGAAGCGGAAGGCGGTGTCCTCCTTTTCGGCCCCCGTCCATTCCGCCCGCTCTTCGCCCGATGGGTCGTCAAAAACCTCGGCCAGGTTTTCCCGGATGATTTTTTCATAGGCTGAACGCATGCGCATCCTCCTTGCCTTGGGCACCCTCGATTTTTGCAACACGAGGATAAAAGGCGTCCGAATAGGTCTTTATCTTTTTCAGCTTGAAAATGAGAAAGACTTTCTGTCCGATCTTGAGATCAAAGGTTTCAAAAATATGGTGCGGGATCTCTGCGACAAGCGGTTTTCGGTCTGCTTTGACTGTCAGGCGGACCGATTCCGGCAACATTTTTATCTTCAGAATACGGGCCGCAAACCGGTTCACCCCAGGGCCGGGGGGCGGAAATGGGGAGATATAGATATCTTTGGGCAAAATCGCAATTCTTCGAACAGAGTTTCCTTCCTGCGGTGCAATGAAAGTCAGCCTGCCGCAGGAGACCTCCACGAGCCCATGGCCAAGGGTCCGGCTTTTTTCACATTCTAAGATATTCGGCGACCCGATGAAGGAGGCGACTTTTTCATTTGAGGGATAAAAGAAGACTTCCCGGGGAGATCCAAATTGTTCTATCCTGCCGTCATAGACCACGGCAATCTTATCGGCGATTTCTTCCGCTTCCGTCAGTTCATGGGTGACATACAGAGAGGTCATTCCCAGCATTTGATGAAGAGCTTTCAGCTCGAATCTCAAATATCGTGATGTCTGCAAGTCCAGGCTGCTCAAGGGTTCGTCCAGAAGCAGAATGTTCGGAGAAGGGGCGAGTGCCCGCGCCAGGGCCACCCGCTGCTTCTCTCCGCCGCTCAGGTGTGCCGGGTAGCGGTTGAACAGGGGCCTTATTCGCACCAGGTCGAGAAGTTCATCCACTCTTCTTTTAATTTTTTGTGCAGACCACCCCTGCGCTTTCAGGGGATAGGCAATATTTGAAGCCACATCAAGGTGGGGGAAAAGGACAAGATCCTGGAATAGATAACCGATTTTTCTATCCTGCGGAGGTTCCCGATCTACCGATTTGCCGTCAAAAAATACATGCCCTTCATATTCCGTCAACCCGGCGACCACATCCAGCAAGGTGGTCTTGCCCGCCCCGTTGGGCCCCAGGATGGCCACCAATTCGCCGGGAAGAATCTTTAGATCTATTCCCCGACAGGCATAATTTTTTATCTCGTTTAGCTCAATAGCCGGCATGGTTGTTCCATTGAAAGGTCAGCCGGCGTTCCAGGAACATGAAAAAACGCTCAAATGCAAAGCACATCAGGGAAAGCACCATGAGGCATACAATAATGATATCCACGCGGACAAGGCTTTCGGCCTTCATCAATAAGGCCCCGATACCGGTGGGGATGGCGACCATTTCCGCAGCGATGACCACCCGCCAGGCCATTCCGGCTTCCAGCCGGATACCGGTAAATATGGCGGGCAGGGAAAGGGGCAGGACGACCGTGGTCAGGATCCTGAATTCGGATGCGCCAAGGGTCTTTGCAACCTGAATGAATTTTTTGTTTACGGTCCGGATGCCTGTCGCCGTGTTATAACAAACAGGGAAAAAGGAACAGATGAATATGATAGCAATCGGCAACACATTGTTTATGCCTGTCCAGAGCATCAGAAGCGGCAGCCAGCCCAGGGCCGGGATGGGGTATAACAGGCTCATTATGGGGCTGAACCCCCTGTCCAATGCCCGATTCCATCCCATAATAATGCCGATTATTATTCCGGCGATGGAGCCCGTAAAAAATCCGATCAGGACCCGTACAAGGCTGCACAGAAAATTGTCCACCAGCACGCCGTTTACGATCAGATGCCCGGCCTCCCGTATAACACCGGAAAAGGCGGGCAGAAAGAATTGTCCTGGGATCAGCTTCAACCGTGCAATCGCCTCCCATATTCCCAGGAATACAGCCACAGGCAATATGCCCAATAACGGGTTTATTTTATCTGCAGAATTCATTTCAGAAATCTCAAGTCCATGATACCTTCAGCCCTGGGATCCGCTGTTATATAACCCAGGCGATACATATAATCGATTCCTTTTTGCACCTCTTTCGGTTCAATGTGGACCGTGTATTCCAGCCGTTTCATGGAGCGTAGCAATATCCGGGAATCCATCCCAAATCCTGCAGCAGCCTGCGATACACGGGAGGGAAGACACCTCTCGGCTTCAATGGTAAAGCGCCGGTGCATAATCAATGCGGCACGAATCGGTTCCCGGTTGACCCAGCGGGTGCCCCTTTGCGTCACTTTTACCAGGTTTCGGACGGTTTCAGGATATGCGTTTATCAGGCCTTTTTTGACCACCAGAACACTTCCCTGCATCCCCGGCCATAAATCCTTTGCCGTAAGTAGCATTTTAAAACCGGCCGCCTCCGCCATGCTGGCCCATTGCTCCGGCAGAAAGGCAGCTTCAAGGCGATGCATTTTAATGGCAAGGAGCTGGCTGGGCGGGCTCATCCTTTGGACTTTTAGAAGTATTTTTTTCCGGTTGAGCCGGTAGTTATCCATGGTTTTA
>CAYTJI010000365.1:0-2561 GCA_964438065.1 uncultured Desulfobacteraceae bacterium
GTCGGACATGCGGCGATAACCAGCGGGATTTCACACAGGGAGTCCATAACGGCGTGGTCAATCACAGGGGGTTTCCTGTGATACCCGAGAAGGGCGATATCCGAGCAGTGCACGGCGCCGCACATGTTGAGACAGCAGGCCATGGACACGCGGACCTGGGCCGGGAGTGTCATCCCCTGGAAATAATCAAAAAGATTATCCATCACCGCCTTGACCATGCTCGACGCGTCGGTTGCCGGGGTGTGGCAGTGGAGAAATCCCTGGGTATGAATAATATTGGTCACTCCCGCGCCTGTTCCGCCGATGGGGAACTTGTAGCTGCCGGAGACATGCTTGCGACTCTGAAGATCTTTCTTCAGTGCCTCCATTTTGTCCTGACTGTCTGTCATGAATTCAATATTGTTACGTGTCGTAAAACGCACATAACCATCACAATGCTTGTCTGCGATCTCACAGATTTCGCGGACATGCTCAACCGTCATGAACCGACATCCGCCGCACCTTATGGTAAATACCTTGTCACCGGTTTCCGACACATGCACCAGGATCCCGGGTTCCAGGATCTCGTGGTATTTCCATTTGCCGTAATTTTCCTGAATAACAGGAGGGAAATACTGCCAGAAATGCCTGGGACCAAGGTCCGTCAGCCGGTTTTCCATGGGTTTTTCAGGGTTATATAATCCAAATCTGTTGGTAGATAATGCCATTATTGTCACCTCCTATCTCTGGTGTCTGGATCGGTAGTCATCAATGCTGCGTTCCCATCCGCCGGGGACGTCTTCCTCTTTCCAGAAGATGTATGGATTGCTTCTGGGTTCTTTCACCATCTGCGGCATGGGCGGGATATCCAGGACCTCCAGCAGCTTGTTGACGCCCTGCCGCTGGATCAATTCACCCAGCCGTTCGCGGTTTTTGCCTTCTTCCGGCCACCATTCCCAGATCTTTTCCACAATCTCTTTGATGTTGTCGTACGGATGTTCGCAACGGACAAAGGGAATCGTCAGCATGGACATCTGAGCGCCGTCCAGAATCGGCGCCTTTGCACCGAACAGGATGCTGCAACCCGTATCCGTACCGGGTCTCAGCGCACGGGGCATGGTATTGATGCAGTGCATGCACCGGACGCATTCCCGGTTGTCGATTTTGAGTTTTCCGTCTTCCATCCACATACAGTTGGAGGGACACAGGTCTATGACCTCTTTCTGGATATCGAACTTTCCCCAGTCTTTTCCCGCATGGGCGCCGCCGTTCGGTATGATCTCACCACCGATATAGGCCTGGACGGCCTCCTGGTCGATGCGGATATCATCTCTCCACGTGCCGATGTAGGACATGTCGGAACGTGCGATCGATGCCACACAACCATTGGGGCAACCATCGAATTTGAACTTGAATTTATAGGGAAACGCGGGACGATGCAACTCGTCCTGATAGTAGTGGGTCAGTTCGTAACACATGTCCTGGGTGTCGATGCACGCAAATTCACACCGGGCCTTGCCCAGGCAGCATGAAGGGGACCGCAGATTGGATCCGGAGCCTCCCAGGTCCTGCTGCAAAACATGCGTCAGCTCGTAAAAAACCGGCTCCAGTTGCTCGGTAAATGTCCCGAGAAAAATAATATCACCCGTGGATCCGTGCATGTTCATCATGCCGCTGCCCCGGTACTCCCAAAGGTCACAGATGGATCTGAGGTAGTCGGTATTATAAAACTTGCTCATGGGCTGATTCACACGCATGGTATGGAAATGGGCAATGGACGGAAATTTTTCCGGGAGATCCGAATACCGACCAATGACCCCACCACCGTAACCGAAAACACCGACAATACCGCCATGCTTCCAGTGTGTTTCTCCCTCATCAAACGACAGCTGACACTGCCCCAGCATGTCCTCAACGACATCTCTGTCGATCATCATCCGGTCATCAGCCAGTTTTCTCCGGTGCAGGGCCTCTCTCTTGGCATCTGCCACATAACTGGGCCACGGGCCCTTTTCCATTTCATCCAGGTCCGGGATATCGTGTTTGCACTTGAAGTTCTTGAGCTCTTCATCGGTGTAGTTATTCAATTCTTCATCCGTATAGATCCTGAGCTCCTCATACTTCAATTCTTTCTGTTCTTCCACTGGTTCAAACAAAGCCATTGATATGCCTCCTTCTGTAAAATAAACGCACGTCTCATCATGCAGGGAATGTCGATCTTGAAAAAATGCGCCGTCTCAGCACTGCGCTTGATCTCCGGCCGGTCGCATTCCCGCCCTTTGGGCTGGCGAAACCTGATGTAACACCTTTATACTGCGCCTTATCTGCCAGCGCTTGTCGAGGATACTGCACTGTCGCACTCACCCCTGACTATAATCTACCCCCCGTGCAGCACAGGGACATCTTCTACCGGTGGGGTCGATTCTTCTGCCTAAACTCCGGCGATTCTCACACTGTCGTCAGATTTGAGGACCTTCGGAACGGTCATCAAAAATGGTACTCCGGAAAATTTATTATTTTTTTGCTTTCACCTCCTCCCGATAAATCTTGACATCTTTACTTTCACAAACTAGATCCAAAAA
>CAYTJI010000366.1:0-2559 GCA_964438065.1 uncultured Desulfobacteraceae bacterium
CCCGGTCCCCTTCGTCAACCGTTCTTTCCAGGATATATCCGGTTACGCTCCGATGATTAAACGGAACACGCACACGGCATCCCACCTGCACCAGGGCCTTCAGGTTATCAGGAACCCTATATGTAAACGTGCCCTTGACGTTCAATGCAACAGCGATTCTCAAACAATCCAGATCCTTAGCCGGCAATGGAACTCCCCTTTCCCAACTGACTCAGTAATGTTTGCGAAGCCACCAAATTTATACCGGGATAAAGGGCGGCAGACAAGTACAATGAACAGGACGCCTGAATAAAAAAATCGCTTCTTATTGCGCTCTCAGGTCACCGAATTGCCAATATGCTGAGGATACCTCTGAAAGAGGTAAACACCAGTCAAACCGCCTTCGAGGCCCTGCCCTGGAGATACCCCATGGAACCCGTCAAATCAGATGTATGTGAATGGCTGGAAATCAACCACAACAGTCTGAATGAAATTGAACTTGAGGATATCCAGCTTGAACCACTTGCACAGAAAAATATCTAGTGTCCATCCATAAACAGCAATTCTAATTTTGAACCCTCGAAAGGAAAAATTTTCCGTTTTCAGTGCGCAATGAGGTGAATTTTGACATCGTCCTGACATATTGCAGGGTAAAATACACATAGAAAGGCATGCCATTCCCATCATCAAGTTCAAAATTAGAATTGCTGTTACGCGGTTATCCGTGTTGAAATCCGCTACCATTTGCGTTATTCTACAAAGATAAAACAATGCGTCATGCCGGCACGTGCGGTCCGTCTTCCGGAAAATCGGACGATCTTTTGATGCCGAATTACAATTTGCATGTGCGCCTGGCAAGTTATCCTCCTCCTCGGCTGTATAATATTCTCATGATATCATTGCATATCCGGCTGCAGCAGGAGGTCCCGTTGACCATGAAAAAAGGAATACAACGTGAAAATCGAAGAATTTCCGGAAGATATCCGAAGCTTTCTGCTTCCTGAGCCTCATGGGGATATGGTTTACCGATGCCTGGGATGCCGTGTTGAATATGGCTCGGACCAGCTTATGGATACCTGTCCCGAATGTGGAGGGGTTTTTCTCCTCCATGACAAGAACACCCGGTACATCCACGAGGTGGGCGGAAAAAAATGGCGAAGGATTTTTGACTATCGCAGAATGCTGAACCACAAGGCAGTCAAAGGTATTTTCCGGTATTATGAATTTATTGCGCCAATCATCCCGGCAGAGAAAATCATCTATCTGGGAGAAGGGCACACGCCACTGGTGGAGGCGAACGCGAACCTGAAACGTTTGGCCGGGGTAAACTTCTATTTCAAGGATGACGGACTCAACCCCAGTGCGTCGTTTAAAGACAGGGGTATGGCGTGTGCACTCAGCTACATTCATTACCTGGCCGGTCAGAAAAACATGACAGAGGTCCTTGCCATATGCGCCTCGACCGGTGATACTTCGGCCTCCGCTGCACTCTACGGGTCTTATCTTAAAGATTTCGTAAAATCCGCGGTACTTCTCCCCCAGGGGAAGGTAACGCCTCAACAGCTTTCCCAGCCACTGGGAAGTGGTGCGAAAGTCCTGGAGATTCCCGGCGTTTTTGATGACTGCATGAAAATTGTGGAGTTTCTGTCACAGCATTACCATGTCGCGCTTCTGAATTCCAAAAACAGCTGGCGGATCCTGGGTCAGGAGTCTTTTTCCTACGAAATTGCCCAGGATTTTGATTATGAAGTCGGAAACAAGGCCATTGTCGTTCCCATTGGTAATGCCGGAAACATTACTGCGGTCATGAGGGGATTCCTTAAATTTTTCAGGGCCGGCATTATTGACTCCCTGCCGAAGATTATCGGCGTCCAGTCTGAGCATGCCGATCCCGTTTATCGTTATTATCTGGAACCGGACACCAACAAGCGGGTCTTTGAGCCTGTCACGGTTAAGCCGAGTGTCGCCCAGGCAGCTATGATCGGAAATCCGGTGTCCATGCCCAGAGTAATCGAACTGGTTGATGCCTACAACGCCGAGGCCGGGCAAAAAAAGATCTTTGTCGTGCAGGTCTCTGAACAGGAAATCATGGACGCCATGATTATCGCCAACAGAAACGGCAATATCGCCTGCACACAGGGTGGGGAATCCCTGGCAGGACTCCAGAAAGCGGTTCATGCCGGCTACATTCTACCCGGTGAAACAGCGGTCCTTGATTCAACCGCTCATATACTGAAATTTTCTGTTTTTCAGGAAATGTATTTTTCCGACAGTTTCGGTCCCGAATTTGACGTAACCCCCAGGCCTGAGCTGAAAAATGCTCCGGTTCAGGTACGGGCCGAAAACCTTTCCAAATATCCGGAGCAAGGCAAACCGCTCTCCGGCTCGCATATGGAGACCTTTATCCGGGAAATGGCAGCTGAGATAGCAAAAATTCTGGATCTCAGGAAAAAATAATTCTGCCGGTAAAATCCCTGAAAAACAATATTGATGAAACCGTAAAAAGCTTTCAGCCTAAATCCTGGAAGCGTCGCGTTTGCCTTGCACCTGCCTGCAGCAGGCAGGTGCAAGGCGGCAAGG
>CAYTJI010000367.1:0-2555 GCA_964438065.1 uncultured Desulfobacteraceae bacterium
CCCTTGACCAGGATCGGTTTTACTTGTATCGGGTTTACACCCGACCGAGTTCCGGACGGATCAATATGGCCAGAGCCGTTACAGTCCATTTTAATATCGGGCTGTTCAATCCGGGAAACGTTCCACTCACGGGGTTCGCATCCCAGTTCCGTGCGTACACAATTGACGGGACCGGAGGCGAGGTGGATGAACAGCGTCTCCAGGGATATGTGAATGTCCCGCCGGAATTCCAGGTCAAACCCGGAGAGAGCAAGGTTGTCGAGCTGGTGCTTTCGGCTGATGCGGATGCTCCGGATGACGTAAATGTGACGTACACGATCACTTCTGCTGAAGGTGCCACCGTCACGTTCCCGGCATCGGTCACGCTGATGACATCCGAACCCTTCCTGACATTGGAAGACCCACCCGATGGATACGTGGACGTCTCCATCAACAGCGGCGACATAATGACCATTCCCGTGACGGTCAAAAACAACAGTGTTTCCGACCTTATGAATGCTGAAATAACTCTGCCCCAGGCTATTTCCTGGATGGCCGTGAACCTGCCTCGAAACACCGCCGGAAAGATCCCGCTGGGAGACATTCCCAGTGGCGGAGAGAAGACCTTTGATATTATTCTCGCCCCGCCGGAGGCCACAGCGCTTGGATCTTACAATGACACCCTGCTTGTAACCGGTTCCAATAGCGGGCAAAGTCTCGAAATCGGCATATACGCCCTTGTCACGACCGATCAGACAGGATCGATATTGTTCAAGGTCGTAAACATTTTCGGCCAGGAACTGGAAGGAGCCGAGGTCCGCCTGGTCAATCCGGTCATTCATGAAAGCACGGAAAAATTCAAGACCGGCGAAAATGGTGAGTTCCTGATCCAGGACCTGCAGAAAGGCAGATGGACATATCAGGTCACAGCACCCGGTCATTCCACGGAAACTGGCGTGGTGAACGTCATTGCTGATCAGACAGTATTGGAAGAAGTGTTCCCGATGCGAAGCCCGGTAACTATTACGTTCTCCGTTGTCCCGGTACCTTATACGGACCGTTATGAGATCAAGATCGAGCAGACCTTTGAGACACACGTGCCCTTTCCGGTTCTCGTTCTGGATCCGCCTTTTATGAATTTCGAAAATGTGTCGTCTGGTTTTAAGACCGAGTTTATCGTGAAAATGACGAATCACGGACAGATTGCCCTGAAAGAAGTCTCCATCACTTCAAGTGAGGACCGGGGCGCACGACTGGAACCGCTGATTTCGTACATTCCGGAACTGAAGCCTGGACAGACCATAAACGTCCCCTATCATATTACCTATAATGCGCCGGCGGAATCCTTGCCCGGTGCCCTGACGGCAAAGCCCGTGACGACCACCATGGACAAACTGAAAAAAGTAGCCAGACAGATTGAACTCTGTGCTGATTTCGAATCCCAGGTGGATCCTGTGAACAATCTCCTGAAAATCGTCAGTGAAGTAGACGGATTCAGCTTCTGCATTTACAAGAAGGAACAGAAAGAAGGCATCAAGGACTGGGTCAGGGCCACCGGTCGTCTGTACGCGGGTATCCAAACCACCATCTGGACCACGGCAAAGACAAGACTCGGAAGGATGGAGTTCAAAATCGTAAAATGGGTGGCTTGCGCATCAAAGGCCCTCAGTGGTGAAGACAAGAAGACCTCCAGCGAAAAAAAGAAAGACAAAGACAATGAAAAGAAAAAGGAAGATGAATCCCTGAGTGATCAGTTCTTTGATTTGTTCAAGCCGGGACCGAAGAATACGAGCAAGAAATTTCCAAACCCGGAGGATTGTGTCAAAATCGATCTGAACAATCCGGCATGCTTTGCCGCCGGCACACCCGTGAACATGGCCGATGGAAGCCGGCAAACCATTGAAACACTCAGGGTCGGCGACAGGGTGCTTTCCCTGGACGGCACATCTGCGCGTGTGACACGGACCTATGTCCGTGAAACGGATCATATTCGAGAGATCCGGTACCGCGTGCAAAAAACCGCGCTTTCCGGTATCCGAAGGCTCAGAACGACCGACGAGCATCTATTCTGGGTCACGGGCAGGCAGTGGGTCCCTGCAGGAAAGATCAGACGGGGTGATTTCATTCTTCTGCTCGATGGAATCCGGGCTGAGGTCATCGGAAGCGCACGATTTCAAAAGAAAGCGACTGTGTACAACTTCGACGTCGAAGGCTTTAAGTCATATTTCGCCAATGACGCTTTGGTCTACCAGGAGTGCGGTGGCGATCCCGACGACGCGGTCAATGCCTGGACACGTCGCTACCTGAAAAATCTGGAACAAGGGGGAATGCATGTGATGCGGAAAATATGTCCGGCTACACAGAACAGGATAGGGAAGTCAGAAAGGAGGGCGGATCATGAGACAGATGGGTAAGACTCTTTTCCGGACTTGCGTCATTTTCTGCTTCGCCCTGTTGCTGATCCCCTCCTGTCTCATGGCGGCTCAGCAATACGAAGGTCTTTGTGCGGCCATCAAGATGGAGATATTGCATTAAAACTAGTAGCTCAGTCATTACATAATACAATAAAACGTCCT
>CAYTJI010000368.1:0-2553 GCA_964438065.1 uncultured Desulfobacteraceae bacterium
CAAACGCGACGCTTGCAGGATTTAAGTTGAAAGGAAATAACCGCTCCGGAGCTGGGGTTTCGACCGGCGGAGAAATCCACTTCACAAACCTTTGGACGCCGGATCCCTGGATGGTGTTCAACCCCGTGCCGGTTCCGGTCGCGCGTGAACGGTTTCCGGATGCGCGGTCAATCCTCTGCCGGTCATGTCTGAAGACTTTCCCCGGCTCATAACATTTCAACCGGTCCACGCAGGATTTCTCCCGCGGATTCCGGCATATGAAATAGAGTTGCAGTAAAATGCCCGGATGGTGTATTAGGATTGCTGGGTCCTGAATCGGTCCGGGAGTCCGGCCGGACCCCCCCGCTGGGTTCGTGGGAGGCTGATATGGAAGATTTTGAGATTCTGTTTGTGGATGATGACCGGGATATTCTGTTCATCGTAGAAAAGTACCTGGCCCGGCAGGGTTATCCGGTAACCGTGGTTGACAACGGCATCGAAGCCCTTGGGATGGTCAGGGAAAAAAATTTTGATCTCGTTTTCACGGACTTCAAGATGCCGGAGTTTGACGGGCTTGAGTTGCTTGCGGCCATAAAAGAATATCGACCGGAGACCGAGGTCGTGATCGTGACCGGGTACGGCACCATGGAGTCTGCTGTCAAGGCCATGAAATTCGGCAGCTACGACTATATTCAGAAGCCCTTCAAGCTGGAGTCGCTGAAGGCATTGATAGATCGTGTGGTCGAGGAAAAGGGCTTACACAAGGAGCCTTCTCACCGGACACAACAGCGGAATACCGGGCAGCGGCACAGATATGATGACCTGATCGGGATGAGCTTCAAGATGCAGGAGGTGTATCAGACCATAGACAGGGTCAGCGCAAGCAGCCTGTTTGTCCTGATTCAGGGAGAAAGCGGCACCGGAAAAGAGCTGGCGGCAAGAGTCATCCATAAGAAAAGTCATAGAAAAAACCGGCCTTTTATCCCGGTCAACTGCGGGAGTGTTGATGACGCAATTTCCGATTCCCGGCTTCTAGACTACGTCAACGGGCTTTTCAGGGCATCTGATGGCGGCACGATCTATCTGGATGAACTGACTGAGATGGCGCTGTCCCTTCAGGCCGTGTTCATGCAGATGTTCGAAGAGGGAAAGATCGACTCCCGGATCATCGCCGCATCCAGAATGGATCTTGACGAAGCCGTTGAAAACGGGCGTCTGCGAAAGGATTTTTTCCGTCTGCTCAGTGACGTCTCCATCCGAATGCCTCCCCTGAGGGAACGAAAAGACGATATTTGTCTTTTGTTAAACCATTTCCTTTATCAATTCAATTCCAGGAACCAGGCAAAGATCGGATCCGTGTCGCCGGAGGCCATGGATATTCTGCTGAATTATCACTGGCCCGGGAACGTGATCCAGTTGAGTAATGTGGTCGAACGGGCGTTTGCCCTGGGCAGGGACGGCGTGATTGATGTTCATGATCTGCCACCAGAGATACAGACGTTCGGCGAGACCATCCGCAGGGATGAAAGATGAAAAACGAGGCGCGGCACCGGGATGGACGCCGGTTTTTCCGCGGTCCGTGTGTATTCTTCCCGGGACCGCCGCGAACAGGATCATGAGAACGAAAATCCATTACACGGGCCTTATCCTGGGGCCTGTCTTTTTCCTGGTCATACTTTTCCTTGATCTGGAGCCCGGCAGACCCGTTGTTACCCGCATGGCGGCCGTGGCCGTTCTCATGGCGGTATGGTGGATCACCGAGGCCATACCCCTGGCAGCTACTGCGCTTATCCCCATGGTATTTTTCCCCCTGCTCGGCATATTAAAAGGTAAAGCCACGGCACAGACATACATGAACAGCACGATACTGCTGTTTGTGGGCGGTTTCATGATCGCACTGGCCATGGAGAGATGGCGACTTCACAAGAGGATCGCACTGGTGATCATCCGCTTTATCGGTGGCGGTCCGTCGCGGATTGTGCTCGGCTTCATGGTTGCCGCCTGGTTTCTGTCCATGTGGATATCCAACACCGCCACGGCGATCATGATGCTGCCCATTGGCATGGCCATTGTCTCGAAAATGGAGGAACAGTTCGGAGAGATGAAGTCTCATTCCTTCACCGTGGCCCTGATGCTCGGGATCGCCTATGCCTGCTCTGCCGGTGGAATCGCGACACTTGTGGGTACACCGCCGAACCTGGTCCTGCAACGGGTCTTCGAACTGACGTTTCCCGGTGCGCCCCCGCTTTCCTTCGGGCAGTGGTTTCTTTTGGGTTTTCCGCTGTCGGTCATCCTGGGAGGCACGATATGGCTGCTGCTGACCCGGGTTTTTTTCCGGTTTCCGGAAGAGATCCGGATCGACCGGAAGATCGTGGAAAGAGAATACCTCGGTCTGGGGCCGGTCAGCCATGAGGAAAAAATTGTCGGGATGGTGTTCGCCTGTACGGCGCTTTTGTGGATCTTCAGGAAAAACCTTATGCTCGGATTTGCGACCATCCCGGGCTGGTCCGGCCTGCTTCCGTTTCCCGGCATGATTGATGATGGGACTGTTGCGATTTTTATGGCCCTGATCCT
>CAYTJI010000369.1:0-2542 GCA_964438065.1 uncultured Desulfobacteraceae bacterium
TATGTTCGACAGGATCGACAGGATTTACAAGATTATTTGCCCCGGCCGGAAGCCGGGGCAAATACTGCATCCGCGTTGCGGAGGGGAATAGGGCAAACATCAAGGCCGGGTTCCGATACTGCGAACAGTTTCACGTGATGGAGAGGAAAAGTCTTCGCCGAAGGCGATTGTGTTTTGCCGGTTTCATCTGGAAACCGGCAAAGAAATCCGGTCAATCCATGCCTGCCCCGCGTGTGGCGGGGTAAATCCTGTCGAAAACCCGAGAAGACAATGGCCCCTTTTAGGGGGCTCCCTCATATCACCAGTTCTACTGGTGGTGCTGATTTCACGATAGTGACGGCGCAGCGTATTTAATCGGGGCGGTTATTTTTTCCGCACGCGGCCGCGCTCAAAGTCCGGAATCTTCGACTTGATCCTGGCAAAATTCTGCCATGGCGGGACTCATTTTGGATGGACACTGGATAAACGAAAGGCCCCCGTTACAGCCGGGCGAGGCCTTTTGTTTCCCCCCTGGTGCTTATTCTGTGTGTCACAGAGGAGCAAAAGTTTCTTTTCACAAATCCGGTGATTCCATTTTGCAGGTCACCCGTGAAAGAAAATCTTCCAGTCTCGCCGCTTCTTCGAGAATGATGCGTGCATACTGGCTGCCCGCGGAATCCAGATCCGAAGACGCGATCAGCCTCCGGGCGAAACCTCCGATGACCGTGAGCGGGTTTCGGATTTCGTGGGCAACAGCCTGGAGGGTTCTGGCGGATGAATTCGGTTCCGTCCCGATGGAACCGAATGTCGGCAGGTGATCCTGAGACTGGTCAAAAAGTTCCGCAGAAATCTTGTCCGATATTCCGGACAGCGTGATATTGGCTTTTTCCACAATCCTCAAGAGATCTTTTTCGCGGATCAGCTCCACCCGGAGACTGGCAGCGATTTCTTCGACCTGCTCAATCGTTGTGACCAGAATGTCATTGACGACGCTCTGGTCGAGGCCGAAATATCTTTCCGCAATAGAGAACGGGGCCTCGAATTGTTCGGAGTTTGAAAGTATAACCCGGGACAGGACCCTGGCCAGTTCACAGATTCTTACAAGTGGGTCATTGCTTTCCGACAAGAGTGCCTTGGCGGTAGCCTGCTGGCAGCGGATGATGTGCGCAGGAAATCTCCAGAAGCGCAATGCGATTTCCCCCACCTGTCGATGCGTCATTCCATATTTTTCTTGTTCCCATGCCAGCAGGGATTGCAGGGGATCCATGCGAATGACTGTTTTTTCACCCGATTTTTTGATAAACAGGTCAAAAAAAATCAGGAGCCCGATTTCCATGATCAGTGCAGTTACAAATGCCTCTTCAGTACTGCAGATCTGCAGCTCTTTCGCCAGGTACCGGGCGAGAACAGCCCGATAGATGGAGTTCTGCCAGAATTTTTCATAATCCAGGGGTCCCACCTTCCCCATGGGAAAGGCATCTCTCAGTGAGACCGACAGCGCCATGATCCTGAGTCGCTGAAAACCCACCTTAACAACGGCCTGGCTCAATGTGGTGACCGGGTAAATCGTCCGGAAAAAAGCACTGTTGGCCAGTTTGAGGAGCCGAACGGAGAGGGAGGGATCTTTCTGTATCAGGTCCGCCAGATCGCCCGCCGAGCAGTTATCATCCGCAGCCATCTCTACCAGCTTCATGGCAACCGGCGATAACGGCGGGATAGCATATCCTTTTTCGAGAAGATCCAGAAGCTTTTTTTTGTCTACAGGTTCTTCCATGCGATCCGATGCGTCATTTGGAACTCTTGAATCCGGAAAGAGTCCGTCTCAGATACAGCAGCAGGGTAAATATTCTCTGACTGAAGGAGACAGAACTGAAAGAGGTGCAGAAAGGATTTACAGTTTGATTTGGCACAAAATCGGTCATTTTTCAAAGGGCTCAGGATTTAGGTATCATGGATTGCTCTTTCTATCGGCAGGTTCTTCCAAACCTTGAACAGGTGCTGAAATGTCAGGGAAGGGGGGCGTGCAATGGTTTGCGTGTGGGTCTGTGCGCCCGGCAATGTCAATCATATGAACAGGCATTGGCGTCCCCAACCGGATTTGAACCGGTGTTGCCGGCGTGAAAGGCCGGTGTCCTGGACCTGGCTAGACGATGGGGACGCAACAGGAAAATGAAGCCCTTTGAAAAACGACCACTTGAGCCCTTTAAAAGGTACCGTTTTTGCACCAACCCGGCGCCTGCCTGGCCTGCTCAGAGTCCGGGATCACCGCTTTGATTTGGCACAATGCAAAATGAGCCGTTTGTTAAAGGCTACATTCTTCAGCCTGATCGCATGATGGTCACCGTCGAGGTGTTGAGCCCGTTAAGCAGGTCTCTACCTCAGATGGGTCCATTCAATGCTGTCTGAATGATCGGTGTATTGACATGCCGTCAATCACCGAAACACTTACTATATAATATTGAGTTTGACAAGTCAATATATAGTTTGCGTAAGGGCAGAAAAACATGAGACCTAAATCCTGCAAGCGTCGCGTTTGCCGAAGACCTGCCTGCAGCAGGCAGGT
>CAYTJI010000370.1:0-2542 GCA_964438065.1 uncultured Desulfobacteraceae bacterium
TGGGATTTTTGAAAATAGTTTACCCTCCGGGAGCGCCGATTTTACCGAATCTGCTGCGTTGGCAAGAACTTGAAGTATCGTCGTACGTCTGCGCACTTGCCGCCTTGCATCTTCGGCAAACTCGACGCTTGCAGGTTTTAGGTGGCACGTAAAGCACGAAGGCATACGAACGGCCTTCTCTTTATAAAAATTTTCCGTGGTCTTCATTTTCGGAGAATCATAACGAAACATTACGGGTCCGCCTTGCGGAAAAAAGTTTTCATCACCTCAATGAATTCCCCGCCCCGGTAAGCGGAAGAGGGCCTGGTGCTTTCCGCAACAAGCACATCCGGTTTCAAATATGGCAGAAAATCTGAAACTCCCGGGATTACAACTCTGACAACCGGAAAATCCAGAACCGGGTGCGTATGATCCAGGACAAACAATTCGGTATTCAGATGTCGGCACACCTCTTCTATTTCGTGAATCTCGGCGTAAATGTCCTGGCACTCCCTTCTTTTATAAGGTATTTTTTCCCCTTTTTCCAGAAAAGAGATATCCTTCAGGGCCACCCCGCAACGCATGAGCATATAGTAGTCGTTAACCGCCGTTCCATGTGCGACAGGGTGGTCCAGTTCTGCCCTGGGTTTTTTCAGCGTGGTTCGGCCCTGCACCCCTTCGGTAAAACACCGTGTCAGCCCCTCATCCGAATTCATGGATGCCCCCGGGATAAGCACTCTGTATTCAAGACGATCCGGACGCATGTTGGTGTTTGTGTAAAAAACCCCGGAGACAGGAAAAATGCCGTCTAAAGAAAGATCTTTGAGCACGACCTTCACATTCTGTTTTTCAAAAAACCGTATCATGTCCAGCAAAAACGGGTTTTCTAATGAATCGGGATCAATTGTGGGCACCTCATTTTCAGGCTTTATAACACGTATCTGAACATATCTCTCAAATATCTCGCATGTGGCCTGGATTATCGCTTCTTCTAGGGTATTGCCCGCGGCAATCCCGTTGGACCCATGAATATATGCGACAAACTGAACCGGGATTTTATGCTTTTCCTGCGTAAGAATGGAATAGCCGTCCACCCAGTGTCTGCACATCTCGCAGCCCTTGATCTCTTCGATATCAACATCAGACAGATAGGTTTCATTGATCAACAGGTCTTCAATGCGCAACGGGTTTTCCACCTCATCCTGATGGCCTCGAACATAACCTTTCATCCATTCAAAATTGAGAAACCTACTCGTTTCCGTTCCATACAGGGCAGGCATATTGAACCGTACCTGTTCCTCAAATACCGGATAAAACATCCCCGCACTTAACCGTTCCGCCAGTTCGGCAAGAGCACTCGCTTCAGCCAGTTCCGGGGTAACTCCTTTTCCTTCACAGACAATCCGGATTGAATCGATCCAGACCCGGCTCCAGTACAAATGGTCTGAGACCGGATAGGCGCGGTATTCCGGGAAAAGCGCAAGCCGCTCAAATCCCTGCCGGATCCTCTGAATGGTATTTCCCGGAACATCACATTTACCGAACCGGTTTCTCACATAATTCCGAAGCTGCATTCCCAAAAGATTTCCCGTTCCCGCTGTTTACTGCACGGATCCTTCTTGATAGCCTAAGAGGTTCTTTCCTGACGACCGGACAAGAACCCGGACACATGCCGGTCTTCCCGCTCATAAATCGTATGGATACGGGAACAGCCAACACAATATCGTGAAGCAAAAAGGCCACAGTCCTCTGGGGACAGCGGCCTCTCTGCTATCATTTGACTTTCAGTTTCTCAACAGCCGACAGTCTTCTAGTGATCTTCGGTCTGCCCTCTGCCTTTCATCCCGTACATCGTACTGCTGCCGGTAGAAAAATAGATCAGCTTTTCTTCGTTAATCAGCGCTGTCGCAGCCTTTTTGATCATCCTGGGTTTGGCATCCGGAATGACTTTCTGGACCGCTTTCTGGATATCGTTGAAATAGAATTTCGTTTTTTTACTTTTTTCGGCAAAATCCATAATTGCCTTTTTCAGGTCTTCCATAAAACGCTCCTTTCGCGCGATTCATTACTCAATGCCGCCGGCTGCCTTTGACACCTCCCAGGCGGCCTCGGTATATTTGAACTGGGTGGTTGTCCTGTAGGTATCGTACTGCAGGCGATAGTCATCAATGAGATGCTCGGTAAAGGGGATATCACATTTCTCAAAGAATTTCTCCCAACCGATCCGCTCGGCCCAGTCGCCGATTCGTTCATACTTATTGGCATCCGCCGCATAGGCCTCAATGATCTTCTTTACTGCGTCACACACCTCGGGAAATCGGGGAAAGTTATTGGGCAGGGCCGGAATAACGACTTTGGAAAACTTGGGCGGACTGATCCGGTTGGAGACCTTGCCTCCTGCCATGACGGTCACACAGTCTCCCTCTTTGTCGGCCAGGGGCACCGCAAGGCACATGGTATAGCAGTTTCCGCAGAACATGCAGCGTTCTTTCTTGATCTTGACCGTCTTTTTGCCGTCTTCCGTCTTGGCCGGGGAAATCGCGCCGGTCGGACATGCGGCGAT
>CAYTJI010000371.1:0-2540 GCA_964438065.1 uncultured Desulfobacteraceae bacterium
CCTTTCTGATCTTTCGTTCGATGTCCCGGCTCCCGGCACGGCTCTTTCCGTCCTTTTTCCATTCCTGAAGCTGGGCCCTGGCCGTCTCGGGGATAAACCGGTAGGTCAGGATGAAAAGCTGGGGGGTGTTCAGGGTTTCGAAATTCCCACAGTTATCCAAGAGCTGTTTGAAACTATCAGTCGATTCTCTGGCCTGCTTGAAAAGCAGTCCATATCCCTCCCGGCCGATGATCTTCAGGGAAGCCCAGGGTTTCAGACATGAGAACGGTCGGGAACCTTCGATCGTGAATCTCCCCGTGTCCACCGAATTTCTGCGGATGACATACTGAGAGGAATGTCGGATGAAGCGCAGGTCTTTTTCATCCCGGAACAAAACGACCCCCATGGTCATCGGACAGTAAAGCAGCTTATGGGCATCAATACTCACGGAATCGGCCTTTTCAATGCCCGTAAACAGATGCCGATACTCATCGACCAGAATGGCGGCCCCTCCCCAGCAGGCGTCCACGTGAAAATGAGCCCCAGCCTCACGCGCAATATCCCCGATTTCCTGAAGGTGATCGACCGTCCCGGTTTCCGTTGTCCCGGCAATCCCGATGATTGAAATAATTTTTGTGCGGCTTTTCCCCCGAGAGGTCTGGAGACTTTTTACCTTCCGGGACAGCTTGCGGATGTCCATCCGGTTATCCCTGTCAACCGGGATACTGATGACGTTTTCCTCACCCAGGCCGAGGAGATTGACCGCTTTTTTTATGGAATAGTGGCCTCTCTTGGACACGATCACGACCCCCCGGTCATACCCGTAATGTCTCATGGCTCGATCCACACCGGCGAATCGGAGGCCGGGGAAATTCCCGTCCGGAGGAAAGGCTTTTTCCCTTGCCACCAGCAGTGCCGTCAGATTCGCCAATGTTCCGTCTGAAGCCACATTGCCCAGCGCGACCCGGTGGTCCTGGATATTTTTTTTATAAAACCGCTCGTTCTTTTTGAAGACGAGACGGTGAAGCCACGCGATCAGTTCCCTTTCCACGAAACTTGAGGCCTTGGCACTTTCGATCTTGACCTGGTTCTGGTTCAGGGCGGCAATGATCATCTCGAGCAGGATCATGAAATAAGGAATGGCGCTGGTCATGTGCCCGATGTAGTACGGATTCCCCACCTTGACGGAATGCCGCACGATCTTGTCTTTTATTTCGACCAGCACATCCTTGATCAGCTTGGGGTTGTCCGGCATGGCTGTCTGATCAAATATCCGGCTCAGGTCCGGCAGGGTAATTGAACTGTGGATACCCCCCTTTTCCTGGGAAAAATCATGGATCATCTCCAGAAGATCATGACCGAACTCAATGAACTTGTCCGGTGAGTCAGGCATGATAAAGAGCTTTCTGAGGTATTCCAGATTGGATTTGATCTCTCTGGGCCTGTCTTCCATAGGAAAGGTCTCTCGGGTTACTGTCTCACCTGTTACCGGGGGATATCGAGCATACGGTCCACAGCTCTTTTTGCCTTCACCCTGATCTCTTCCGGTACATTCACTTCCGGTTGCAGGGTTTCCAGTGCCCTTACGACGTCTTCCAGGCGGATTTTTTTCATCTCCCCGCAGACCATGCCCGGATCTGCGGGAATGAGCACCTTGTCCGGGTTCGCCTTGGCCATGGGGTAGAGAAGCCCTGTTTCCGTGCCGATGATAAATTCCTCATGATCGGATCCGGACACCTCGGCAAGCATGCCCGAGGTACTCCTGACCTTGTCGGCCAGTTCAAGGACCTCCGGCGGACACTCGGGATGGGCGAGAAAAAGCGCCTCCGGATGTTCCTTTCTGACCTTCCTGACCTGTCCCGGCGTCAGGGCGTCGTGAACCGGGCAGTACCCGTTCCAGTAGCGGATTTCCCTGTCACAGTGTTTCCTCGTGTACTGGGCCAGATTCCTGTCGGGCGTCATGAAGATCCCGGTGCCCGGAGCCACGGAACCGGCCACCTGGATCGCGTTGGCGGACGTGCAGCACAGATCGCTTTCCGCCTTGACCTCGGCGGTGGTATTGACATAACTGATCACCGCGGTATCCGCAATGGTTTTTCTCAAATCTCTCAGCGCCTGACCGGTAATCATGTCAGCCATCGGGCATCCTGCGTCCGGTACCGGGAGCAGGACCTTCTTGTTCGGGCAAAGAATCGCGGCTGTTTCAGCCATGAAGTGAACCCCGCAGAAGACAATAACCTCCGCTTCCGTCCGGGAGGCCTTGATGGAAAGCTCCAGTGAATCCCCGCAGAGATCCGCCACATCCTGGATCTCGGGGGGTTGATAATTGTGAGCCAGAATGATGCCTGATCTGTCATCAATCAGTTTTCTGATTTTTTTCTGAAGAGCGGTTCTGTCTGTTTGATGTGTGTTCATTTATAATCCGGAATTTGAATGTTGATGAAATCGTAAAAAGCTGGTGTATACCGCTTTGCGGCAGCCTATGAGACCTTTTAAAAGCAACCGATTTTGCACCAACCCGGCGTCAGGCTCAAATTATAATCCTCGAAATATTCAATATA
>CAYTJI010000372.1:0-2538 GCA_964438065.1 uncultured Desulfobacteraceae bacterium
TGATTTCCTGGGCCTTGCGCAAAAATTCGCATTTCCGGATCGGAAACTCACCCGTACCCGAATTTCATTTATGGATGAACACGAGTTAACTTTCATGATCACAGCGATGAAGAAAATCGCCCCGGCCGGACTCACGGGCCTGGGTTGGGCCGAGTCCCCATATCTTCTCCCGGGTACGTGATATATTCCATCCGGGGCTCAGGCGTTTTTCGCATAAAACCCAAGTCGGAGGATTACCGCATGAAATTACCGCTGTACTATGAAGATATTGTCAAGCTGCTTCCCCACCGGTATCCGTTTCTGCTGGTTGACCGGATCACGGAGTTGGCGTTGGGCAAGCGCGTGGTCGGTTACAAGAATGTCAGTGCCAATGAGCCGTTTTTCCAGGGTCATTTTCCCGGGAACCCGATCATGCCCGGTGTGTTGATTGTTGAGGCCATGGCCCAGACCGGGGGCGTTCTGGCCCGGCTGTCCATTCAGGGGGAGCAGAAAGAGGAAAACACGGATGCCGTTTATTTTATGTCTATCGATAAAGTAAAATTCCGAAGACCCGTGGTTCCCGGGGATCAGATTCGGCTGGAGCTCAAGGCCCTGAGGACCGGGTCCAGGGTCTGGAAACTGGGAGGGAAAGCCTTTGTGGGGCAAGACCTGGTTTCCGAGGCGGAACTCATGGCTACTGTCGGATGAATACAGAGTCCCGGCCCACGGGCGCGACGTTCCAGTGGGAGCCGGGCAAAAGGGCTGCAACCCCTTGACACATGGGTATATCAGAGGAAAACATGACACAGGTTCACCCTACGGCCGTGGTCAGCCCCGGAGCTGAGCTGGCACCCGGAGTCAGTGTTGGGGCTTACAGCATTATCGGGGATCATGTGATCATTGGCTCCGACACGACCGTCGGTCCGCACGTTATTATCGAAGGCCATACCCGGATCGGAAAAAAGAATTATATTTTTCCCTTTGCCTGCATTGGGACCCCCCCCCAGGATATTGGTTATCGGGGGGAAGATACACGGGTGACAATTGGAGATGAAAATGTCATCCGTGAGTACGTCACCATTCACCGGGCAACGACAAAGGAAAACCGGGTTACTGTGGTGGGCAGTTACAATTATATTATGGCCTACTGCCATATTGCGCATGACTGTGTCCTGGGAGACCATATTATCATGGCGAACGGTGTTACCTTTGGCGGGCATACCCATGTGGGGGATAGTGCGAATTTCGGGGGTATCGTCGCTGCGCAGCCTTTTGTTCGTATCGGGACCCATGCCTATATTGGCGGGCTTTCAGGGATCGTGCAGGACATACCGCCCTTCATGATCGCCGCAGGATCGAGAGCAAAGTTGTTCGGGGTCAACCAGAAAGGCCTGATCCGGGACGGATTCACGCCCGAGACCATTGATGGCTTGAAAAGGGCCTATCGGATTATATGGCGGGAAAACAGGATATTTACAGAGGGGGTCCAGCAGGCCAGGCAAGAGATTGCACCTTTTCCCGAGTTGGAAACGCTCCTGGCTTTTTTTGAAGGATCCAGAAGGGGGATCCTGAAATAGCTGGATCCGGGGCATCTGTTTCAGGCTCAGGGCAAGTGTTTAAGGATGAAATGTCCGGAGAGAGTGAGGCCATAGGACTTATCGCCGGTGGGGGTCAGTTCCCACTGATGATTTCGGATGCGGCAAGAAAGAAGGGCGTCCGCGTGGTTGCCGTGGCGCATCTGGGGGAAACCGATCCGTCGCTGGCCGATCGGGTCGATGAGATCTCCTGGATAAAGATCGGTCAACTGGGGCACCTGATCCGGATTTTCAGAAAGAGTGGGGTCAGGCGGGCTCTGATGGCCGGTACCATTACGAAAAAACGCATGTTTGGCAATGTTATGCCGGATTTGAAAGGCCTTTCACTGATGTCCAGGCTTGCCGTTTTTCATGATGATGACATCCTCGGTGCCGTTGCAACAGAGCTTGAAAAGGCCGGAATAAAGATTGTCCGGTCTACTGCGTATCTGCCTGAGTTAATGGCGCCCCGCGGCTGTCTGACCACACGGAAACCCGTGAGATCTGAGAAGGAGGATATCGATTTCGGGTGGCAGGTGGCCAAGGAGCTCGGACGATTGGATATCGGGCAGTGTGTGGTGGTCAGGAAAAAGACAGTGCTCGCGCTTGAGGCGATCGAAGGCACCGACGAAACAATCTTGAGGGGTGGAGAGATCGCCCGGGAAAAAGCGGTGGTGGTCAAGGTGAGTAAACCGCAACAGGATCTTCGATTCGATCTCCCTTCGGTCGGTCTTGAAACCATAAAGACGATGGCCAGGGTCCGGGCATCCGTCTTGGCCATTGAGGCCGGAAAAACGCTGATTTTTGACAGACAGGAGATGATTTCATTTGCGGACCAATGCGGTATTTGTATCGTTTCCCGGTGACAGGAGACAAAACCGGCAAATGATTTTGCCGGTCGGGGATTGGATGGGCCGGCCGACAGATCCTGGGGGACCGTGCCGGAATACCATATTTGACGTTTCATTTAGGGGCTGAATAGGGG
>CAYTJI010000373.1:0-2536 GCA_964438065.1 uncultured Desulfobacteraceae bacterium
GGCAGTGGCTCTGGCACAACGGCTGTGGGCCCTTGTTAATGACCGGTCTGCCGGGAAGGCTTCTGCGTCCGGCGAACTGAAGGGGTTTTCCCCCTTCGGGTGTCGTGACCGGGCATATCTCGGCACAGCGGCCGCACAGGATGCATCGATCCGGATCGATATATGTTTCCATCTTTTCGATCCTCGCACTGAAGCCCTGTGGGGTGTGTTTGAGCGTGGTGATTTTCGCCGGCAGAATACAACGGATGAGCGGGTTCCGCAGGATCCTCAGTAATCCGGAGCGATGCGCATAATTAAAGGGAACCCCGGAGCCGAGCCTCCATTGCTCCCTGGAAAGCTTCTGATCCAGATCATACGCCGGGTCTACGAGGGTCACCGGTATTCCGAGTTCACCCAGCTTGTTGGTCGCTGAAATCCCGGCGGGTGTCGCCCCGATGACCATCACTCTGTTCAGGCGGTTCTTCAGGCGTTTCATGTTCGGGCCCCTGTCTTTCCCGTAGCCTTCTTTTCACGTCCCTTGAGCACGGCAAAGCCGTAATCGCAGCCTTTGTGAAAGGCTGTTGAATTGGTTTCCTCCGTACCTTTGGGAACAGATTCGATCACCGCTTTGTGCGCGGATTCTACGGTCACAACACCTGTAACAGCGGTAAGAAAACCCAGCATGATGATGTTTGCCATCATCTTTCGCCCCAGTTCTTCCGCCATTCTCGTTGATGGAATGGCAAACACGGGAGCATCGGCCCCGCGTGCTGTTACGAGGTCCTGGTCAATGAGCAATGTACCCTCTTTCCTGAGCTGGCCGATAAACTTGTCAAAGCCGGACTGTGACATGCAGACCAGAATATGCGGATACCGTACATAAGGATAGTGGATGGCGTTTTCAGAGATAATGACCTGCGCACTGCATGCCCCTCCACGCGCTTCCGGTCCGTAGGCCTGGACAAGGGTACTTTCTTTATTGTCTCCCAGAACGGCCGCCTTGCCGAGAATTCGGCCGGTCAGAACAATGCCCTGACCCCCGAAACCGGTAATGATGATTTCCTTACTCGTTGTTTCCTGCGTTTTTCCCGTCATGATTCCACCGAAAACCGATAGCGAAATAACACCTAAATCCTGAAAGGGCCGAGTTTGCCGAAGACCTGCCTGCAGCAGGCAGGTGCAAGGCGGCAAGGCCGCGGACATACGACGATACGTCAAGTCCTTGCCAACGCCGTCCCGCCTCCAGGCGGGATAAACCCGGCGCTCCGGCAGGGCAAACTGTTTTCAAAAACCGCCGCCTTTATGGCCGCATTCGGATTGACGCGCGGCATGCAAGTCGGGCATTCCTATAACTCGCTGATATTAAAGCATAACTTGAACAGGTTATGCAGGTTTAAGGTAGTGCCCGTCCATAAATGAAATTCGGGGCACGGCTGAGTTTCCAATCCGGAAATGCGCAAAAAGGCCATTTATGGATGGACACTAAGTCACGCTTTTTTCCAGCATAGTTGCTGAGAAAAACCTCCGGGTTGACCTTTTCACCGGCATCGCCGACAGGTTGCCCGACCCGGTGAGGGATAAAATTACGTGTGGCCATTGCCGGATTCTTCCAGGAGGTCTTTGGGTCGGCATATCCTGTCATAGCGCTCCGTGCATGTATCGCGCTCAAGATCAACGAATCTCCCCAGAATGACGCCCCTTTCAAAATCAATGTCCAGTTCTGCGGGATGGGCATTGTTCTTGATGATGGTTTTCATTTGATAGTACCGTAATGTGTCAAACGGTTTTTCCCGGTTGCGTCTGCCGTAATTCACCGGGCAGGGGGCAAGTATTTCAATAAATGAGAAGCCGGGTTTCAGAAGCGCTTCCTGGATCGATTCTATGAGGTCCCGGGTGTGCAGGATGGTCCATCTGGCAACATACGAGGCCCCGGACGCGTATGCCAGAAGCGGCAGGTTGAACGGCGGTTCGGGGTTTCCGACCGGTGAGGTCGTGGTTTTCGCCCCCAGAGGTGTGGTCGGCGCCGCTTGTCCGCCGGTCATGCCGTAATTCAGGTTGTTAACGCAGACCACGGTCAGATCGATGTTCCTGCGTGCCGCGTGGATAAAATGGTTGCCGCCGATGGCGAAAATATCCCCGTCTCCACTGAAGATCACCAAATTCAGTTCCGGGTTTGCCAGTTTCATGCCGGTCGCGAAAGGAATGGCCCGTCCATGTGTGGTGTGATAGGAATCCAGATTCACGTATCCCGCTCCCCGGCCCGAGCAGCCGATTCCGGACACCATAACGGTCTTTTTAAGGTCGATGCCACTATCCTTGAGTGCGATGAGACACGATGAGAATGCGGTTCCGATTCCACATCCGGGGCACCAGATATGTGGGATACGGTCTGTTCTGAGCAGGGCATCCAGGGGGTGTCCGGATGCCTGTTTCCTGGCTGTGTGCATGTTTTGGATTCCTCGTGTTTCGTGCGAGAACAACCGGGTGCTTTTCAAAGGTCCCGTTCGGGGCAGCCCGGGCTGTGGGGGTTTCTTTTCAGATCCGTGCATATTTGTGA
>CAYTJI010000374.1:0-2533 GCA_964438065.1 uncultured Desulfobacteraceae bacterium
TTGCCGAAGACCTGCCTGCAGCAGGCAGGTGCAAGGCGGCAAGGGCGCAGACGTCCGACGATACTTCAAGTCCTTTTTTGAAAACAGTTTATGCAGGTTTTAGGTGAAACAGCTCTCAGATATATCGAATGGTTCGGGTCCGGATAACATCTGAATGGGATTCGATCTCCCTGATGACTTCGTCGGGTACGGTATTTTCCAGGTCGATAATATTGTATCCGATGACGCCGTTACTTTCGTTCAGGTAGCTGGCGATGTTGATGCCCCGGGCACCGAGGGTTTGAGACACAAAACCGATCATACCGGGGGTATCCCGGTTGATCATGATCAGCCGGGTATGGATATTATCCGCGGAAATGGATTCTGCAGTAGGAAAATTGACGCTGTTGATGATGGTTCCGTGTTCGAGGTAGGCCTTGAGTTCCCTGACGGCCATGGTCGCGCTGTTCTCTTCTGATTCCTCCGTGCTGGCGCCCAGGTGCGGGGAGGCGATCACTTTCGGGTGCTTCAGTGTCGCGCTTGTCGGGAAATCCGTGATATAGCAGTTTAATTTTCCCGTATTAAGTGCTGTCAGAACCGCTTCTTCATCAACAATTTCTCTTCTGCAGAAATTGATGAGCATGGCGCCATCGGGCAGTTGTGCAAGGAGCTCACTGTTTACGAAACCCATGGTTTTGTTATTGAAAGGAATGTGCAGGGTCAGGATGTCGGCGTTATGCAGCACTTCTCTGACCGAGCGTGCAATACGGACCCGGGGCGACAGGTGATGGATATTGTCAAGTGCGGGGAACGGATCGAATCCGACTGTTTCCATCTGCCTTCTCGCGCCTCCGTTGGCTACCCGCACCCCTACGTGGCCCAGACCAATGACGCCGAGCGTTTTTCCTGCTAATTCAAACCCACGGAACCTGGATTTTCCATTTTCAACCCGGGAAGTGATTTCTTCGTTGGACAGTGAAGACAGTTCCCTGCAGAAATCAATGGCCAGATGAATGTTGCGCGCCCCGATCCCTGCCATGACAAAGACAAGTTCCGCAACCGCATTTGCATTGGCTCCGGGCGCGTTGAAGACGCAGATCCCGCGATGGGTTGCTTTGTCGAGAGTGATATTATCCACGCCGGTGCCTGCCCTGGCAACGGCGACCAGGGAAGGAAAATCGTCCGTATCGATACGGGCGCTCCGGACGACAATACCGTGAGGATCTTCTACCTCCGGTCCGACAGTGTACGTCTCGTCAAACAAAGACAACCCTTCCGGTGCGATCCGGTTGTATGTTCTGATTCGATGTCTCTGCATGACACCCTCCTCCAACGTATATCCAGGACGTTTGTTGGATACCCCTGAGCGCCGGGGGCGTTTAACGGGTTTTTCCTCTGCAATTCCGCCCGATTGCGTTTTTTTCGTGGGCTGCCCGTCGCGCGCTTTAGGCCGAAAATGTCAGTTTTGTTCCCACCATGTTCAGGATGAACCGGTCCGGCATTTCGTTTTCGATCCGCATGATCGCATATCTGCCGGTACAGTGGGTCGGAATGATATAGGCCGGGTCCATTTCCTTGAGCCCCTGGATCGTGGGCTCAATCACCGGCATCATGGCAGGCCCGCCCAGATGAAACCCCCCCATGACCACGAATACCTTGTCCATACCGGAGACATCTTTCGCATGCCTGAGGGTGTTGATGATCCCTGCGTGTGCACATCCCGAGACTACCACAAGGCCTTTTCCTTTTACATTGGCAACGATGGATGTGTCGTCAACAAGGTCGTCCCACAGTTCCTTCCCGTTTTTCTGGTAGTACATGTTATCGGGACTTTTTTCAAAATCGGTCGTTCGGGGAATCTCTCCCAGAAACAGGACGTCCCCATCGAGAAGAAAGCGCGGTTGTCGGGTCTCGACCAGTTCGGCCTCCGCGTCATCGGCCATTTCCCGGGTAAAACTGGGAAGCCGTACCCTGAGATCCTCACTGATTTTCATGTACCGGGGGTTTCTCAGGGCCTCGGGATGCATTACGACTTCAATCCCCTTTCTGTTAACTCTTTTCATCAGTTCCAGAAAACCGCCGATGTGGTCCAGGTGGCCGTGGGAAAGGGCGGACACCTCAATGTCGTGCAGATCCAAGCCCATGGCATCCGCGTTGAAAGCAGCGCCGTGGGATGAAAATCCGAAATCGAAAAGCATGCTTCGAGACCGGTCTCCTTTTGTGACCGTGATGATGGAGGAGAAGCCATGCTCGGCCAGGAGGGAATTTTTTACCTCCATGTCCTTCACGGGCATGGCCCTGAGTACGATGTCTGTACTGTCCCCGGATGTCAGGTCAATATAATTGTCCTGAAGTGTCAGAATTTCCACTTTGTCCACTTCGTTGATGTCCATGCTCATAATTGTTGCCTCCGTTGTAGTACGGGTTTTTCAAATCGCTCAAGGTGTGGGATCTTCGAACTGATCCGCCACAAAATCTGTCACCTAAATCCTGCAAGCCTCGCGTTTGCCGAAGACCTGCCTGCAGCAGGCAGGTGCAAGGCGGCAAGGGCGCA
>CAYTJI010000375.1:0-2528 GCA_964438065.1 uncultured Desulfobacteraceae bacterium
CGCTGAGATGACGGATGCCGCAAAATCGATTTTGCACCGCCGGCATCGTTTCCCGGCCCGGGCCACACATTCCGGACGTGTGCCTTCCCCATGTGAAGCGGGTCTCTCTGTGATGAATAACGCGGGGACTAGCAAAGTTCATGCCAAGTTGCGGTCCTTGAAATACGCCAGCGGTTTTCCATGAGCAATTTTTCACATGCGTCACTGAACTTACGGATCCTCAGCAATTGTTTTTTTTGGGCTGCCGGCATGGAACTGGATTTACTCTGCAGAATTTTATTGAAATAAAACTGTTAACCTGTTAACCTATTTGTTTACGTTTTTTAACTGTTAACAGGAGGAAACATGTTTGAACAGGACTTAAGTGAATATTGGGAAACACTGGTGAACACCATCCATGACGGGATCATGGTTGTGGACCGCAGAGGCCTCATTGTGTATGTCAACCGTGCGTTTAAGCAGATTACAGGGTATTCGGAAGATGAAATCATCGGCAAACCCTGTACAACCCTGGGTTGTGACAGTTGTGATGTTATCCGCGAGGAGAGGGGAGAACACTGGTGCCGGTTATTCAATTATGGAATGGTGCCTTCCAGGAGGTGTACGATCCACAGAAAGGACGGCAGGACGGTTTATACACTGAAGAACGCCGCACTACTTCAATGTGCCGATGGAAACGTTGTGGGCGCAGTGGAAACACTGACCGATATCACGGGCATTATTGACAGAGACCGCCAGATTGCCGAATTCCGGCGGGATCTCAGATCGGAAGATGGTTTCCACGGGTTGCTGGGGACTTCTCCCGCCATGAAGCAGGTTTATGAACTGATGTCCAATGCGGCGCATACGGATGCGCCGGTTGTTATCCTGGGTGAGAGCGGTACCGGAAAGGAACTTGTCAGTGATGCAATCCATAAAATCAGTGACCGGCGCAAGATGCCGTTTGTGAAGGTCAACTGTGCGGCGTTGAATGAAGCTCTTCTGGAAAGCGAACTGTTCGGTCATGTGAAGGGGGCCTACACGGGTGCGATTCAGCACAGGGAGGGGCGGTTTGAGGCGGCAAACGGCGGATATATCTTCCTTGACGAGATTGGTGATCTACCCTTTTCAACCCAGGTCAAGCTCCTGCGTGTTATTGAAGAGAAAGTCATTGAGCGTGTGGGGGACAGCAGACCCATTCCGGTGGATGTACGCATCATTTCTGCAACCAACAGAAATCTGGAAGCACTGGTGGAACAGGGGCTTTTCAGAGAGGATCTCTACTTCAGAATCAATGTGATTCCGATCCACCTGCCGCCGTTGAGAGAAAAAAAGGAGGATATTGCTCTGTTGGCCGACGCGTTTTTCCACCGGCTTAAACTGAAAAGCGGAAAGGACATCATGGGTATCAGCAATGAGGCGCTCCAGGCCCTGATGGTTTACGACTGGCCCGGAAATGTCCGCGAGTTGAAAAGCGCTTTTGAATACGCCTTCGTGACCTGCCAGGAATCAATTATCCAAGCCTATCATTTTCCTCCAAAGATTTTCCAGATAAAGGGGGGTCGGGTATCCGGGAAAACGGCCCCGGAAACCGGATACGAAGATCAAAAGAAAAGACTGCTTGAAGCCCTAAAAAAGGCGGGGGGGAATCGTTCCCAGGCTGCTCGTCTTCTCGGCGTTTCCCGTGTGACGGTGTGGAAGCGGATGAAGAAATTCAATATTGCGCTGGAAGTGCCCGGAGTTCCGTGACATTTTTATTCACCTAAAACCTGCATAAACTGTTTTCAAAAAAGGAAGTTATGTTTTTAATATCAGCGAGTTGAGACCTTTGAAAAACGACCACTTTTGCACCAACTCGGCGTCAGGCTCAAATTATAATCCTAGAAATATTCAATATATTCATGCGGTTATAATTTTCTCCTTCCTTGATTTGGCACAAAATCGCTCATTTTTCAAAGGTCTCGAGTTGTGGGAATGGTGGGCTTGCATGTCACGCATTAATTTGAATGCGGCCATAAAGGCTGCTGTTTTTGAAAACAGTTTATGCAGGTTTTAGGATTCATGCAATTCGGCAGGATCTTTCTCGCCAGCCAGTGTAACAGAAATAAAGTTCAGCATGGCGCACAGAGCGGAGGCACAGAGGGGATAAAAACGGCAGTTGGTTTCTGCCGAGAGTTTGTCGCTGAATATCGAAACCCACGGGGACATGATGTCGCCGGCAAAGGTTGACGCTTCGGTAAGGGCCCCCCGGTTTTCCCTTTTCAGCGCTTTATCCAGCAGAAAGTAGAGATACTCCAACTGAATGGACAGGTGATCCGGAGGTTCATGGATGTTTTCACCCATGATCAGACCGGCGGATATCAGACGTTCCTTCATGGCAACGGCCGGTGGCCCCATGACCGGGGCATCCGGTGCTTCATAACAGGACTGGTTGAGCGGGGCGGAGATCCCTTCAAGCGTGTTTACAAAAAGACGCACATACGCGGATTCCAGGTGTTCGTAAAGAGACGCACCGTCTGGAAATTTTTTCACATAGGCCATCAGCTCCC
>CAYTJI010000376.1:0-2520 GCA_964438065.1 uncultured Desulfobacteraceae bacterium
GCAATATGCTTATCGCGGTCATTATTTTCAACCCCCTGACATCCATCATCTCTCTGAATCTGCTGCCCCTGGATGAAATTGTCGCGCACAAGGATTACCTGCTTGCGCACGTGGCCCTTGATACCGGGGGGGAGTCGTTCCGAGCACTTGTCATTCTGGATGCCGTACTGGTCCTTTCAGGTGCTGTTCTTACCAGCTTTATCGGAGTGACCGGTCTGGTGCGCCGCATGGCCCTGGACCAGTGCTTCCCGCATTTTCTGTTGAAGGTGAACCCGCGCGGCACCTACCACCGGATTATAATTTCCTTTTTTCTGGTGTGCACTTCCATCCTGATCTTCACAGGCGGCAACCTGCTCGCGCTGGCAGGTGTTTACACCATATCCTTCCTCGGCGTCATGACCCTGTTTGGACTGGGCAACATCCTGCTGAAAATCAGAAGGCAGGAACTCAAACGCACATACACGGCAGGCTGGACAACGGTTGTGACGGCCATTACGGCGACCAGTCTTGGCATTCTGGGGAATATTATTATTGATTTCCATAACTTTTTCTTTTTTCTCGAATACTTCATCCCAACCATTCTCCTGGCGGGGATCATGTTTCTCCGCATCCCCATTATGAAGTCCTTCCTGATGCTGGCCAATTACGCCATGACCCGAATCCTGGTCTGGCGGAGTACCATCATCGACCGCATCACGGACCTGACCGGTCAGCACGTGATCCTGTTTACCCGGGGCGGCCGGCTGGACCGGTTGTACGAAGCCTTTAACTACATCGTCAGGAACGAGAGCAGCCGTAATGTCATCCTTGTCCATCTGCATAATTCTCCGGAAACCAATGAAGAGGCGGCGATAAGGGAGTCACTGGTTCCTCTCGGCAAGATTTTTCCTTCTCTCAAGGTGGAACTGGTCGTGAGAGAAACACAGTTCGGGCCCGAGATCGTGGAAACCCTTGCCCGTGAATACGGCGTCCTCAAGAACAACATGTTCATCGGTGCCCCGGAGGAAAAACATAATTTTTCACTCCAGGACCTGGGGGGGGTTCGAATTATTTTTTAGCGGATGCGGTCTCAAACAGGAGGATCAGCCCGCCCTCACCCCGAATTCGGGGTTGCCTGTCAGGACAGGAACGGGCTCATCTCACGGCTGAATCCGGAAGAGGGATGCGATGGAAAGCAGCGGGATCATCCCGTGACTGTCTTCCCAGAAGAGAAAAATACTGAACAGGGATACACCGGTAAGCAGGACAATATCCCGTGGACGGAAACGCAAACTGCGAAGAGAATAAAATTTCCCGCTGAACCCGCGCACGAGCATCGCCTGGTATACTCTCACACCACGCTCGTAACTCTTGATCAGTACCATGGCCAGCAGGTATGCGTATGTCCGGTAGGTGTGCAGATTATTTCCGGGTACGAAGCCCCGGATTTTCGCCGCCTGCAGCAGACGATTATATTCCGACAGGATAACATGGATGTACCTGTAGCTGATAAGCATCAGCAGGGTCAACTTTCGCGGCAGTCTGAGACTGGTGAGGGCGGAACCGAGCAGAGGTATCGGCGTCGTCGAGATAAAACAGATGATAATAAGCAGGATGGCATTGCATTTCAGGGTGATCAGAACAGCCAGTTGAATTCCCGGAGCCGTTGCCCGCCATTTCCAGACGGAAAATAAGACCTCGCCGGGCACGGAAAACGGGAGGAAAACCCACAAAAAGGCCACAAACACATTGACGACCAAGAGCCTTCTGAAAACTTTTCCCGGGGGCAGCTTCGCAGCACAAACAAACACCGCACCAAGCATAAAAGCCAGGCCGGCAGGCGCCAGTCGGGTAAGATCGGCAATAAAAAAGGCAAGAAGAAACGCGCATATCACCTTCCCTCTCGGGTCCGCCCGGTGGATAAAAGAGTTGCCTTCCTGGAATATCTCTTCCAGCAACTAGTCGCGCTCCTTTCCTGCAAGAAAGTAAAAGACAATACCGGTAATGCCCAGAATATATCCCAGCCCGCCCAGAATGTCCTGAAAGGATATCCGCCTTACCTTCAGTTCGGCCAGGTCCCTTTTGATCGGGGTCAACTGGTCGCTCAGCACGCGGGAAAACATCTTTTCCAGGGCCCCCGATGACATGGCCTTCTCCGGTAAAGGGCCTTGTGCCCGGACCGTAAAGCCCCCGTTCTCATCGGAAGCAAACTCGTCTGCCTTTACGACCCAGGAATTCCCGTGACCCATCTCCGCACTGCAGTGCACCTTCAGGTCCCAGCCATGTTTCTTTGCCGCTTCAGGAATGTCAAACACGGTCCTTCCATTCTTGTCAATCCGGGTCGTCAGAAGTCTTTCTCCGGTCTGTTGTGAATAGACCTCGACAGAGCCGGATTTTACCGGTCCGCCGGGAGTGAATCTGGATTCGCATTTTACCTGGTTTCCCTCCACCCAGCAGAATATGTTGACCCGGTGGCAAGATCCTCCGGCCGGTGTCCAGAAATACGCGGCAAGAACAGAAAAAATCACAACACAAATTTTT
>CAYTJI010000377.1:0-2512 GCA_964438065.1 uncultured Desulfobacteraceae bacterium
GCCAACGCCGTCCCGCCTCCAGGCGGGATAAACTCGACGCTTGCAGGATTTAGGTACCAAGCCATTTCCTGATTTCCTTTTTCTTGGGTATTGTCCCCACGCTCCTGACCTCTCCGTCGATCACCACGGCGGGCGTGACAAATATGCCGTACTTTGCGATTTCTGTGACATCGGTTATCTTTTCGACCCTGGCATCGGCATCCACTTCAGAAACCACCTGACGGATGGCCTTTGCCGTTTTCTCGCAGCGTTTGCAGCCTGGACCCAGTACTTTGATTTCCACTTTTTTCTCCTTTTCAGACAGGATTTACAGGATTAACCGGCTTAATAGGACCCTTATCCCTGTATCAGCAGGTTAAAGAGGTAGCCCACCATCAGTATCCCGCTTCCCACCACGCCGATAAACACCCCGATCAACCTGGGTTTCAGGACCTTTCTCAGGATCACCATCTCCGGCATGGAAAGGGCGATGACACTCATCATAAACGCCAGCACCGTGCCCAGAGCCGCCCCTTTTCCAATGAGTGCCTCCACAACCGGGATGATCCCGGCGGCATTGGAATACATGGGGATACCCAGCACGGTCGCCAGCGGAACGGACCACCATGCGCCCCTGCCCATGACGGATGCCATGAACGCCTCCGGAACAAAACCGTGTATAATGGCACCAACGCCAATGCCGATGATGACATATACCCAGACCCTGCCGATGATTTCTTTTACCGCATCCCAGCCGTATACGATCCGGTCGTGCAGGGTAAGCCTTTCTTCCTCTACAACATCCTCCGACGTATTCACATCAGAGACCCATTCTTCAATGTGGCTTTCCATGTGCAGCTTTCCGATCACCCAGCCGGCGACAATCGCCACGACAAGACCCGTTCCCATGTACAGCGCAGCAATCTTCCAGCCAAGAAGGCCGTAGAGCAGTCCGAGGGCGATTTCATTGACCATGGGCGCTGAAATAAGAAAGGAAAAGGTGACACCGAGCGGCACACCTGCCGTGACAAAACCGATAAAAAGAGGCACGGCCGAGCAGGAGCAGAAAGGGGTTACAATCCCCAGGAGGGCCGCAAGGATATTGCCGAAAAATTCCGTTTTACCGGACAGGATCGCGCGGGTTTTCTCCGGCGTAAAGAAACTCCTGATAATACCGACGCCGAAAACCACCAGCAGGAGAAGCATCATGACCTTGGGAGAGTCATATAAGAAAAACCGGACCGATTCAGCAGGGTGAGACCCCGGTTCCATGCGCAGCACGGAAAAGGTCAGCCAGGATGAGATATCGGATAGTCTGGCATAAATCTGCCACCACAGATAAAGACCCGCCAGCGCGATGGGTAGATACAGGCTGGGCGTAAGACCGGCCCTGACCGGAACAACCTGACGCCCCTGCAATTCTTTTTCCATTTCATGTCACTCCTGAAGGATTACCGCGCTTCTTCAAGCCACTGGATGATTTTTTTCCTTGGAGGCACCTTGCCCGAGCACTTTATCTTTCCGTTGATAACAAGGGTCGGTGTCCCCATGACACCATAGGCGGTAATCTCCTTCATATCCCGGACATGTTCAATATCACCTGCCAGATTGAGTTCCGACATGGCATTCATCATCTCTTTTTCAAGCCGGTCGCACCGTGCACACCCCGGCCCGAGTACCTTGACTTCCAGTCCCGCCGGGACCTCTTCGTCACAAGGCCTTCCCAGAAATCTTCTGAACTCCCGCAGAAAGGCCTCTGCATATTCACCCCTGGCCGATTCGGGGATATAGTTTTTCTGAGACAGCCGCTTCAGCAACTCCGATGCGGTCTCTTCGTCTGGCCTGTCCGAATACGCCCCGGCCATGTCCTCCATTACCGCGGCCAGCCCCATAATGCCTATGCTTTGACCATTGACCTTTATCTGCATGATATCGTTCTGCGTCATGACTTTTTCCTTTTTTGGATCCCCACACGAATTTATGGGTTAAAAATGTTCTCATAACCCAAGAAACCTTTGATAAACGCCCCCTGTGTTCCCCGTGCCTCTGTGGTAAGGAAAAATTCCTCATTTATGGATGGGCACTACCAACACCTGCGTGATTTTGTCCGGGACAACGGCTTCGGCGATCACAACCTTGCATGATATCGCTAGATTGCTATTCAGCGATATAGCAAACGCAAAAAAAGTCATTTCCCACAAATCTCTTCCCGCCGGATAAACGGCAGCTTCCGAACCAGCCGGCTGACCTCCGGCTCATCATCCAGCCAGTGCCGCAGATTTCCCAGCATGGACGCAACGTACGGATTGCTCGCGCCGTCCGTCAAAAAATAGTTTACCCAGGTTCCATCTTTGGACGATGTTACAATGCCGGCATCCTCCAATATTTTTAAATGCTTGGAGACAGTCGGCTGAGCCAGTTGAAGTGCTTCGCGCAACTCGCAGACACACATGGATTTATGCTGAAGCATCTTGACGATTTTAACACGGCTGGAATCGGACAGTGCCTTCATAACTCTGAGAAATTCTTTCAT
>CAYTJI010000378.1:0-2511 GCA_964438065.1 uncultured Desulfobacteraceae bacterium
GAAAGAACCCTGTTGGAAGAGCCATTCATATAGTTTAGTTTTATAAAAGGTCAAACGTAGACTTGACCCCTTTTTTGACCCCTTTTTTTTGACCCCTTTTTCTTTTCTCCCGGATGCCAGAAATTTTTTCAGCTGTTTGTCATAGTATTGTCGATTTTCCCGGGCGGCAACAAGTGCCTCCCGGCTGGTTTGAATGGCTTTCCGGATAAACCCGTTTTCATAGTATGCCTCTGCCAGCGTATCCAGAAACACGGCCGACCGTTCGAGAGTCACCGCCTTTTGTGCCAGTTCAAGGCCGCGGCCCGGATTTCTCAATCGTTTATCCGGGCAGGTGACGAGGATCCAGGCTAGGTTGTTCAACGCCAGTGCCTGATCCGGGTCCAGCGCGATGATGGTCTCGTAGGCGCGGATGGCTTTGTCATATTTCCCCATTTCATTGCAGACCATGGCATAGTCCTGGTACAGGGAAATATTTTCCGGGTCGGACTGGATCCTTTCGTTCAGCTCTTTTTCGAGCACGGAATAGAGGATGCGCTGTTTCAGCGGGCTGAAATTCAGGGTGTATCCAAGGACGATCATCGCAGTCAGATATCCGAGGAAGCACATGGCGAGGAACCTGTTATGCCGGCCGATCAACCCTGGTTCTTCCAGGGTTTTCATCAGGCAGTCGATCCTCTGCCGGATACTGAAGTGATGCCAGCTGGGAACATCCATGGTCTTGCCGCTGAAATAGGCGATCTTTTTCAGAGAGTTGATGACAGGTCCAGGCGAACCCATAACCCCAGCGGCATAGAGATCCGCCTGACGTTCAAAATTTCTCATGAAAAATCCCATGATGTAGCGGAAATAGACCACGAGAATCACCAGCATGGGGAGAGACAGGGCCAGATAAACGGCATTGATGGATTGGGAATTGCCGGATGACATCATCTTTGTGATAAAAGGATGCATGTATAACAGGTACTCCAGAAAATCCTGGAGTCCGAAAGAGACAACCATGAATCCCAGAAGAAAAAGGACATAAAACAGCAGGTGCCGGTATTTGGCATGTCCCATTTCATGGGCCATGACCGCTTTGAGTTCTTCCGTGTTGAGGATTTCCATCAGCGAGTCGGTAATGAGAATATAGCGGTATCTCGGCAGAAATCCCATGATCCCGGCAGTCATCATCTGACCCTCAAAAATCGGCCAGTTCAGAAGCTCGCGGTATTTAAATCCCCTGCTCTCCAGAAATGTTCTGAGTGTCTTTGATTTTGTTGTATCCGGAAGGGGGCGGCAGCCCCACCAGTACTGGATAATCCCGGGCATGTAGATCATCAGGAGAACAATGAATCCGGCAAAAAAAAGAAGATTCCCGCCAAACCCTGTGAACAGACGCGCCACCCCGCGTAAAGGGCTCAGGGAAATGAGATCAATAAGCAGTGCCAGCACTATCCACGGGAACAGGATGGGGAGGTTGAGCCTGAGGTTGGACCGGATGTAAGACCGCCGCGTGATTTCCTGCCGGAATAACGTCCGGTAGCAGGGGCAGGCAAAATACCAGATAGTACTGAGATAGACAAAAAACAGCAGAATGGCGCAAAGCCCCTGAAGGGAGGAAAACTGATCACACCCGGGAATTTTTTGTATCCAGTATTTCATGTTCAGAACATAAACGGTCAGGGCGAAAAGGAATACGGAAAGGATGGCCAGTCTGCCCGTCAGCCGGTGATATGCGATTGCCAGGGAACCGTGAGCCTGAACGCCTTCTTTGAAGCGCTTCCGGAGAGTTTGAAATCCCCAGTGACAGTAGGCGGCGAAAGCCATCCATGTGAGGAAAAGCATGGCGAGAAAGAAGGAGAAACTTTCTCCTGAGGTCTTGTCCGGATGGTTGATTTCAAAAACCAGCAGAACGATGATAAAGTAGACGATATTGTTGAACATAACGGGAACGCATGACTTGGCCCCGGCGGTCCGGGGAAAGGTTGTGGCAGGGGTTGGTATTTTTGTGAGACGCGAAGCACGAATAACCGCGGTAATCGTCACATGAAACCGGGCGGTTCGGATCAATTCCCACCGTTGCTGTTTTCCTTGACAAATTCCAGTTTTCCGCTTCCGGGAGGCAGGGAAGGATCTCCCTGCAGAATGATTTCCACACCGTATCGGGACTCCAGATGGGCGAGTTCCCGCCTTTTCCTGTTCTGAAGGTACGTGGCCACCTCCACGGGCAGAATCCCCTTGACCCGGGTCACACCCTTTCTTGACACACCCATGCTGATCTGCCGCAGAAAGGATACGGAGGCGGGAACGACAGAGAGGACGATTCCCCGCCCCTGGCAGTAATGGCAGGTTTCGTAGCTTCTGGATTCAATGGAAGGCCTCAACCTCTGCCTGGAAAGCTCAAGAAGACCAAATTTTGATATATGTCCCAGATCAATCTTTGCCCGGTCCTGTCTCGTTTCTTCTCTGAGCAGTTTTTCTATCTCCCGGATGTGGCTTTTGTCCTTCATGTCAATGAAATCGATCACCACA
>CAYTJI010000379.1:0-2487 GCA_964438065.1 uncultured Desulfobacteraceae bacterium
GCCATAAAGGCTGGGATTTTTGAAAATAGTTTACCCTCCGGGAGCGCCGATTTTATCCCGCCTGGAGGCGGGACGGCGTTGGCAAGGACTTGAAGTATCGTCGTACGTCTGCGCCCTTGCCGTCTTACACCCGCCTGCTGCAGGCAGGTCTTCGGCAAACGCGACGCTTGCAGGATTTAGGTAGTGTCCATCCAGAAATCTTTAATCTGCTATGTAGATTTTGGCAACAAAGTGGCATATTGTTTCTGAAAATTGGCATTTTATTCCATAGAGCGACGGCGCCATATCCGGAAGACACATGATATCCCACTGTGATTACACCACTTATTTATGATTACGAACAAATGGCACAGACATTGCTAATACTCAGTTACAAGTGTTTGTTCATTCCTGCAGATTTGGAAATCCTGTATCCGGCCTTGAAAAGTGAAACCCTGATTACCTGTGGCGTAACGGTTTTCCGTTTATACAAACGCAACGTCTGAACGGATCACAAATTCCTTCTTTCAGGAGCAGCCGAAATGGTAGAAAAACTTCTCAACATACAGCATCGACTGAATCCTCTCCATATCTACTGCCGTTTCATGGACTGTGGGATAAACAGAAAATTATCCGCCGCAATCTGCAGGTCTTATGAAATGATCATCTTCCACTGGGTGAACATGGTGATCAAAACACTTGTTCATCTCATGTGCATGGCCACCAGGCGTGATATCCGGATTGATGAAGCGGTCAGGAAGTTCTGAATCCGCGCTCATCCGAAACGGATCCCCGTTGAGTCCGGTCACAGGCGTACCGCGACTCCACCCCTGACTCGGGGACAACCACCCGGGGACCGTAACAAAACAGATCTCCCTCCTTCGATACCGAAAATCCTGTGTCCTCCTTCCGATAAAACATTCCCGTATGTAATAATCATTTAAATTGCTTGACATTCAATGCCTTTTTCCTATAGGTGAATAATTTCTAAAAACTAAGGATAATAATTGGTTGAGTGTTTACGGAGCGAAGATTTCCTGTTCAACCAAGTAAACATACTGAAAAAAGGCATATGATGAGGATCATACAATCACTGAACTACGACCCTGCCCGTGTTCAGGGAGGCTACACGGACCGGATTCTCAGGGTAGATCTGGACAATGGATCCGTATCCCCCGTGGACCTGCCCCCGCATTTCAAAAAAAAGTATATCGGCGGCCGAGGCTACGCGCTGAAGTTCATATGGGATGAGACCTCCGGCAATACCCGGTATGACAGTCCTGAAAATGTCCTTGTAATGGCCAGCGGACCGCTATGCTGTGATCCACGGTTTCCCGGAAGCGGAAAATTCATCGTTGGTACGATTTCTCCTCTGACGGATACATTTGTTGACTCGAATATCGGTGGACACTTTGCCCCCCTGCTGAAACTTTGCGGATTTGACGCGCTGGTCATTTCCGGCATTTCCCCGGAAAAAGTCATCCTGGTTGTGGATGCGGACAGAGGCGTTATCCAGATCGCAGAAGCCCCTGTTTTTGAACAAGGCATCAGCGGTGGCGCGATTTCCTACGGCACCGCGTTGATCCGGGCCCTGAACCATGGGCATCTTGATGAACACACTGCCGCGGTAACCACGGGTATCGGAGCGGCCAACACCAGGTTCGGGATAATCAACAGCCTGTTTTATGACAAAAGGCGGAAAAGGCTTCGCGCCAAGCAAGCCGGCAGAGGGGGTACCGGTACGGTCATGCACATCAAGGGCCTGGCCGCCGTTGTCGTTCGTTCCGGCGCTGCCAGCGTTGACGCCAATCAGCCGGTCAATGAAAAGGGCGTCAAGCAAGCCGGCGCCAATCTCAAAAAGGTTGTGAGCCGGGGAGATCCTCAGCAATTGTATCTGTCCGGCTGGGGGACAACCGGGCTGATCGAATACATGGACAGGTATCATATCCTGCCGGTCAATAATTACCAGTATGGACAGCATCCCGAAGCACGGAAAATATTTGCCGACGTGTTCCTGGACCGTTATTTCAGCAAGAAAATCCCGGATGGTTGCTACAAGGGTTGTAATCTGGCCTGTGCCAAGGGGGCGGAAAACGTCACCCTCCGATATGGGCCCCGTGCCGGTACAACAGTCGCTGTTGACGGGCCCGAATACGAAACAGCGGGGGCGGTGACGTGTATGGGGATCTTTGACCCCCAGTTTATTATGGAGTTCAACTGGTACTGTGATGAATATGGCATGGATACCATTTCCATGGGAGTCACGGCAGCCTTTCTGATGGAATGTGTCCAGCGGGGGTATCTTTCAGAAGAAGACATTGGATATAAGCTTGAATGGGGCGACATCTCCGGTGCGGACAGGCTCCTGCATGAAACCGCCCGCGGGGAAGGCTTTGGAAAGGTCTGCGCCCAGGGCGTTCACCGTGCCAAGGCCTGGGTCGCGGAGCGATACGCTTTAAAGACCGGGCAACCGCCGGGCCGGATTATCCGGGAACTGGACAAATTCGG
>CAYTJI010000380.1:0-2478 GCA_964438065.1 uncultured Desulfobacteraceae bacterium
GGAAACATTTTCAATGATCAAGGCACGCAAGAGCCTCAATCGGTGTCATATCGCAACAGTTGTTTTGGATGCGTACGCGGGGATATCTGAACAGGACGCCCGGATCTGTGGATATGCGTTTGAACAGGGAAGGGGCATTATCCTGGCGGTAAACAAATGGGATCTCGTGAGAGGCGACACCTGGAAAAAAAAGGCCCTGGATGACGGTATAGACCGGCAGTTGAAGTTCATCTCTTTTGCTCCGCGAATCAACCTTTCCGCGCTGACAGGGGAGCATGTCATGAAATTATTCGGGAAAGTGGATTTGCTGTATGATCAGTTCTCCCGGAGAATCAGCACCGGCACGGTCAACCGGGCCATCAAGGAAATGATTGAAAGACACCCGCCCACAAGGATCGGCCGCGGCCGGATCAAATTTTTCTATGCGACACAGGCGCGTACCCGTCCCCCGACTTTTGTCCTGTTTGTGAACCGTCCGGACGTGATCCATTTTTCCTATGAGCGTTTTCTGGTCAATCAGCTGCGGGCTCGATTCCGTCTGGACCTGACCCCCATAAAAGTGGTTTTCAGAAAAAAATAGCGGCTTTTTTATGGCCGTCTTTTCGGCGTCAGGATTTATGCGCACCCAATATAGTCTTGAGGTCTTTTGCCATCACTTCAAGTCCTTGCCAACACCGTCCCGCCTCCAGGCGGGATAAAATCGGTGCTCCCGAAGGGTAAGCTGTTTTCAAAAACCGCAGCCTTTATGGGAGCATCCAAATCGATGCGTGTCATGCAAGCACAACGTTCGCATAACTTACTGATGTTAAAAGCATAACTTCCTGTTTGAAAACAGTTTATGCAGGTTTTAGGTGGACTTCTAACGAACTTCGAGTTCGTTTCTCATCGGCTGCCCCAAAGCAGCATAAACCAGCTTTCTACGATGCCGTCAACGTTGTCTTATCGAATCAAGCACACCCTTTCGAATAACAGGCCATCATCCAGTGAAGCGTTCCGCTGGCAGGTCGCCTGCTTTTCCTGACCGGCAAATGACTGATTCTTTCCACATGGATGCAGTCCCTTCATTGCCTTTAAAACCGTTCTGGCAGAAGGATTCCTTTCGCTTCATCAGGCCGCAGCAGTTTGAAGCACTCGGCATCCATCCGACCGACATTCCCCCGGGCACTTTCCCCGCCCGGAAACACCCGTCCCATCTGCCCAGTCGATTCGGCGGGAACGCCTATGGATTCGGCCTCTTCGAGATCTACGACCGACTCAAACCAAAAGACATCCAGTTGCTTCAATCCATTACTTTCGATGATTCCGAAGACATCCGGAAGCACTATCAGGCAATCAATGAAATATATGCCCACATCGGGCTGCTCATCCGATTTTCAAGCCATGGGAAGCCCTATTATCTCATACCGGTTCACCTTGCCTCGGAAACGCTGACCCATACAAAATCAAAGGCGGATGAAATCACCAAGATCGTCGGGTTTCACCGGAAAAAATACCTGAAGGAATATCATGACATCGGCCTGATCACCCCCCAGGATGCCCTGATTTCCCAGGTCCTTTCCTACCGTTTCAAAGAACACAATTTTATAGCCATTGATTCCATTGAAAAATTGCGGGAACTGAATCAGACGCTGGATCTGGTCATCATTCCCAGAGACCTGTGCGAACCGGTTCTGATGGAAAATTTCAATCCGCTTTCCAGCGAGATGCCTTCCGCAACGCAGGTCAAGCAGTACGCGGTCTATTTTTTGTGGAAAATTTACAATGTATTGAAACCGGACGGCGAAATATTCATCATATCCGACACCCACATCCCAAAAACAAACCGAACGACCGAGATCACATTCCGCACATTACAGGAAGAAAAAAATTTCTTTCTTTTCACGCACATCTTCAAGACCAGAAAAAAATACAGGCCGGGGAGCAGACCGCTTCTGATCAATATCTTCGATTTCCAGAAATATCTGAGCGGGTTCTACGTGGAACAGGAGGTTGTGGATCGGATGCTCGGGGAAAAGGATATCGCGGAGATGACACTGGAACAGATCAACAGACTTCCTTATCTTAATTTTCCCCTTGTTGAATCCACTTTCCAACGAAACCAGGAGAAGACCTGGTCTGAACTCTGCTCGAATTTCTTTGACAAGATCTTCCTGAAGCCGCTGGTTCCGGTTCCCATCCGGGACGACTGGGAAAAAAGGTTTTCTTCACCTAATTACTCCCCGAAATACATGCTGATTTACCTGGGGCAGAAAAGGCCCGTGAAATACACCCGTCCCGAACTGATGCGGGAGGCCGCAGAATCCCATCTCCTGGGTTGTCCACAGGATCTCCTGGCCGATTATCGAAACGACTTTAATTATGTCATTCAAACACTGCGGGTGCTGGAAAAACTTAAAAACGGCACTTACAGGGGGGTTCCGGAAGTTTTCATAGACCGCCTGAGACAACCCCTGGTGAACAAAAACAGAAGATTCAGCG
>CAYTJI010000381.1:0-2478 GCA_964438065.1 uncultured Desulfobacteraceae bacterium
CAAGCTGTCACCGAACTCGCAAGGCGCAAAGGGTACCGCGTTCAACAGTCAGGGGCCGCCTTTGCCGGGCGCAAGATCTACCTGATCTACCGGTCCGTCCTTGGGTCGGACGAGCGGATCGAGGTGGACCTGAACTTTCTCTTTCGACTGCCTATCGCCGGAACGGAGCAGGGCGAGCTGTGGCAACCCGGTGAACTGGACCGGCCTGAAGTCTGCGTGGTGAGCCTGCAGGAGATCGTTATAGGCAAAATGCTGGCCATGCTCGACCGCGGTGCTGTCCGGGACGTTTGGGACCTGGCCAATCTTGCTGCACCGGCGAAGGATGTAAAGGGGCTGCCTTCATTCAGGAACTGGTTCATAGCATTGGCCGCCATCCTCGATCATCCGTTGCCGACCTACACTCTGAGCCGTCTTAGGGGTCTTGTCACCGGACGTGCTGTAGTTCAACAGCTTGCCCCGATGCTGGCTGTGGACGCACCGCCCCAAGCCGATGATCTGGTTAAGCAGGCGTGGGCGGTGCTCAGTGAGTTCATGACACTGAGGCCCAACGAGGCGGCCTACATCGCTTCCATTGAACGCGGCGAACTGCGCCCGGAGCTGCTTTTTACGGATGACCCCGAAGCGGCTCAACGTATAGCCGGGCATCCTGCGATTCTGTGGAAGGTGACCAACGTCCGCGCACACCTGGCGCGGCATGCCAAAAAGCATAGCGGTGCCGTCCATTTCAGAGACGCGCCAGAGGTTTGATCATGGCACTGAATCCGATCGTATTTACTGAAAAGGTGGTTCGTAGTTTCCTGCGGTACCAGCTCACGGCCTACCCGTTTGCTGACGAGGACCTCCACACCCAGATGCGGCAGCCTCTGTCCCTCGACCAGACGCGCCAGTCGCCGCTGCTGAAAGGCCCGTACATTAGCTTGTCCCGGCCGTTTCGCCAGGGCGGAACCGTCGAAGAGCTGGTTAACGAAGGTATTTTTCACCCGCATATGCGTCAGCGCATCCCTCCTGGGATCATCCGCCTTTACAGCCACCAGGAGGAAGCCATCCGGGCATACACGCTGGAAAAACAACGCTCGTATCCACCGGACTCCCTGTGTCAGGATGCATCCTGACGACATTGAGGGATATGAGAATGCAACAGAAGGTGAAAAAAGGGTATTCAGGTTCATAAAAGAGGCGGCAAGACCGCACAAGGATTTCATCTGCTGGTATGAACCCCCGATTGATGAAAAAAGAGACAACTCACTCAAAGTCTTTCCAGCCAGACGGCAAACACCGGATCAACAACCCTCCAGGTTCCGTTTTCATCTTTTTCAATCAAATCCTGCTCCACCAGCTTCTTTTTTGCATGCTGGATCGTGGCAAGTGGAAGTGCATTCCGGGAAACAAACCGACTCGAAAACAATGATGGGCACGGCGCTTCCGCAAGGAGCTTCAGCAGCCGAATCTGAGGATGAGAGAGGCCCTGAAGAACCGCTTCGTACCCGAATCTTTCAGACTGGAGCACATTCTCCAGTCCGATATCGACATCGTTTTTCGTGATTCTCTTACCCGATAATTCGAAAATCTCGAAAGCAAGCCGCTGAACATAGTAAGGATGGTTCGCGACCGCATCAATAATCATCTGCGAAATCATCCTGTCGCACTGCTTTCCCGCTCCCTTGAAGTTTTCGATCAGGAAAGGGACCAGATGCTCCTGTTTAAGCGGGCCCAGGGGCAACATAATCGCGGATTGGAAAAAGGGCCTTTTCCGGTCGTTAAACATGGCAAGGAGAATGCCACGTCTGCTTCCCACGAAAAAATAGGACACCTTTTGCCGCTGAATGGAAGCCCTCAGCCTTCCTTCCACTTCAGGAGATTCCTTCAGCCTGGTTATTTCCTGGAATTCATCAAAGACGACATTGACGCTGAAGCCCCCATTGACGGCGAAGTCCCCCAGTTCCTGCATCACATTATCAAGCAGTTGTATGTTATCCTCGCTGAACGGTATTGGTTCTACCGTGATTCCAAACCCGTCTTCCGTTGCTTTAAAAACAGGTCTGAAAGTTTTAAAGGATTTTAAGAAACGCTTGCCTTTCTTCAGGAGAGATTCCCGCTGGTGAAGGGCGCGATAGACACTCCGGGCTATTCGGCTGGCGACTTCATAAACGGAGGACACCCCAAAAAAATCCACATAGACGGTGACAAATCCTCTCTCTGACAGTTGGGCCTGGACACGCCTGGTCAGTGAAGTTTTTCCATAGCGCCTGGGGGAAAAGAGCACCACGTTAGCGGCCGCATGCCCACAGGAGAGAAGTCTCTCCTGCTCCTGCAAGCGATTGCAGAACGGGTCACCCGGCGATAACTCACGAAATCTGAAAGGATTAGACATGGCCACCTATTACCACAAGTTGATTATGATATAATCATAATCTTTTTTTCATAATTGTCAAGCGTGAAATAAAGGGCCAGGGATTCCCGCTGAATCACACCTGCTTT
>CAYTJI010000382.1:0-264 GCA_964438065.1 uncultured Desulfobacteraceae bacterium
CGCTTCGCCGGAGGCGATGGAGGTCCGGCCGGTTGCATCCGGCAACCGGTCAAAAAATCCTGTCCATCCTGTTGATCCTGTCCGACGTCAAAAAAGTATTTGACAGGATTGACGGGATCTGCACGATCATCCGTCATTACCAGAGACTGCTGACGGGTTCGGCAGAGGAGGTCATCCGGTCTCACCCGTGATCCAGTGGAAAAAATTCCGGATCGCTATCTTTTTCCCCTTGAATTCCGCCTGCTCATCGTATCCGCCCACGAC
>CAYTJI010000382.1:274-2473 GCA_964438065.1 uncultured Desulfobacteraceae bacterium
CTCCGCATCGGCGACATCGAATTTATCCATGGCTTCCTGCAGACCGGACAATTCTCTTTTTTTATTGTTCTCATTGAGGTCCCAGCAGACATTGATCAGTTTATCAACCCGGGTCCCCTTTCTTACGAGGAAATCGACTTCTCCCTTTCCTTTCCAATAAAAAATGTCGTTATGATTTCTCCGTAAGGACAGGTAAACCACATTTTCAAACAGTCTCCCCATATTTTCGGAAAACCGGAATGACACGGCGTTATAAAGCCCCGGATCAATCGCGTATACTTTGTAGGGATTGGCTTTTTGTTCGGTAAACGAATAAGAAAAATAATCCGTTGTCTGTACCAGAAAGACCTCACGGGCGTAATCCAGAAACTTGTTGGCCGTGGGTTGAGAGATCTTCTGCCTTTTTTCCGCCTGATACCCGGAAAAATGGGCGGCCACATTGGCATAGAGGTTCAGACAGAACTCCTTCAGCTTTTTGACGTCTCTCACGTTATATCGCTGAATAATGTCTTTCTCTATCACGGCCGTGTAATAATCTTTCAGGATTTGCATCCGGTCCTTCGCATCCCGGGTCAGGACCACCTGGGGGAAGCCGCCGAAGCGGATATATTCATTAAAGAGATTGCGCAGGGTCGGCGATCCTTTTCCCCGTGATTTTTCGATCAGGTGTTCCCTGTTTTTGAATGTCAGGAATTCCCGGAAACTCAGGGGAAAGATTTCGTTGGACACGATTCTTCCGGTCAAGGACGTGCCGTATTCCCTTGAAAGAAGCCTCGATGATGAACCCGTGATATAAAACTTTATATCCTCATCTCTGTCGTAGAGGCCGCGGACGAATCTTTCCCATCCCGGTACCAGCTGAACTTCATCCAGAACGATATATCTTCGTCCCTCGGGAGTGAATCGTTCCAGATAAAGGTCATGGATTCGCAACAGCAATTCCACACTCAGAAAGGGGATAAAGGTCGGTTCCTCAAAATTTACATAGAGGATGTTTCGGCACGCGGTTCCCGTCTCAATGAGCTTTCTTAAAACCTGGAGGAGGATCGTCGATTTTCCCGCCCTCCGCACACCGGTGACAACGGAAACTTCCTTCAGCGTCCTCTGGCGGTACAGCTCTTCCGTATACGCCTCTCGATAGACACCTGTTTCACGGTCCTGGTCCCAGAAATTCCAATACTCCAGGACTTCCATCAATTGGGAATCGTTCATTATGATACCATATTATAATTTAGCATTAGATGGAGATATGCTAAAACATATTTTAGCATAATGTCAAGGAGAATATTCTTGTGACAACGCCGAAGAAAACGTTTTGCTGAATGTCGGAAACAGCGGATCAGTAAAATACTTGACGGGATTCACACGATCTGAACGATCATCCGTCATTACCAGAGACTTCGGACGTTTTTACAGGAAAGGATCCGTTCGTCCTTTGTCAGGATGGTTGCCTTTTCCTCCCTCGCCGTGGCCACGCTGATCTGATCCGCCGGGTCATTATGGAACGGTTGGGGCAGGGTGGTTGAACGGTAGGCCAGGACAGGGGAGAGGGGGACCAGTCTGAATTTCGGCATGTCAAGCGCGCGATCTATCCAGTCCTCGGGGTCGAGGGAGATGGCGAGCCTCTTCTTTTCAAGAAGCTTGCTGAATTCCCATGGAGAAATGACCGACAACAGCATTTCATCATATCCATCCACATCTCCGATGATCTTTCTGACCCTCGGGGACAGTTTCCGGGGATTCATGTGCCACCAGATCCAGGTATGGGTGTCGAGCAGGTACTTCATTTACATGCATCCCACATTTCCTCGCCCAGGGGCGAAACGATATCGTTTTCAAAGACAAGGGCATCCGCAAGCCTGCCGGGCGCGTGATTTGAGATGGAATCCTGGTACGGGACGATCCGAACCAGCGGCTTTCCCCGTTTTGTGATGACAAGGGTCTCTTTGTTTTTCGCAATCCGGTCAAGAATTTTCAGCGCATGTGACTTGAAATGGCTTATTCCCATGGTCTGCATGTCATCACCTCCTTTTGGCAGGACCATAATAGTCAATTAGAATGGTCAAGTCAACCCGCCCGTTTAATGCATATGAGCCCCTTCACTCCTTCTTCAAGGTCTCTCTCACACCTTTAAGCAAGTCCAGCAATGAATATGGCTTCTGGAGAAACAAGTGCCCTCCTTCCCGGATGGCACGCCAA
>CAYTJI010000383.1:0-2468 GCA_964438065.1 uncultured Desulfobacteraceae bacterium
CTGACGGTTCTTGGGCAGGTAAGCAAAATTTCAACCCGCCGATTTTTTGCTCGATGATCTGGTGTATCGTTTGGAAAGAGAGGTTGAAACTCGCCAAAACCCGCAGCCGATAATCGATCCGGCGAAATTTCCCCGTCTTTTAGAAAATATCTGAGCACATTCACTGCACGGGCTGTGGATAGTTCCCAGTTCGATGGGTATTTCTTCGTATGAATCGGAAGATTATCCGTATGCCCTTCAATGCATATCGAGTGTGAAGTCTTTTTGAAAAATGACGCCAATTTCTTTAGAAAATGAAGCCCTTTTGCTGATACTTGAGCCTGTCCGAGGTCGAATAGTATGGTGTCGGACAACCTCATTACCAAACCATTTTTTTTATTTGAAAATGAGACATCGTTCTCAACTCCCGATTCACGGGCAACTGCCTTAAGGCCTTGAAGAATTTTTCCCATTTCGCTTTTGACGCTCACGATATCCGGTGAAGGTGGAATTATTAATTTCGAAGGATCAGCCTTAATTCCTCCCGGCAGAATACAGACCGTATTTGCAAAAGATCTTGCAAAACGAGCTACCTTGCCTTCCTCCACACTTGAAAAAGAGCATAACATGATAAAAAAGCACAACAGGATGAGAACAAATCCGGAATACACGATCTCCCAGGTTCCATCTTCCTTTCCGAAATGACTTTTAAAAGCTGTGTTTTTATTCTGAGGATACATATTGACACCTAGCCCGGGATTTCGTGTGCCTTACGATATTTCGGAGATAGAAAAGCCTTCAGTTTCTCTTCCACAATCCGATAATTGTCACCCGACTGGATTGCCACAATCCCTTCAACAACCATTTGCTTTTCCAGAATCTCCTGTTTGCTTCTCGTCCTCAGTTTTCCGGAAATAGGTAAAAAGAGCAAATTCGCCAAAAGTGTACCATAAAAAGTCGTCAATAGCGCCACTGCCATGGGCGCTCCAATTTGGCTTGGATCCTGCATCTGCATCAGCATCTGAACCAGGCCGATAATCGTTCCCAGCATCCCCACTGCGGGCGCGAATGTACCCATCGTGTCGAATATTTCGGCCCCCAGTTTATGACGCTCTTCAAGGAACTGAATTTCCGTCCTCATGATTTCTTCTATAGAGCTTGTTTCCATACCGTCAATCGCCAGTTGTAATCCATTCGCCAAAAAAGGATCGTCAATCTCTTTTATGGCGCTTTCACAAGAGAGGATGCCCTTTCGCCTCGCCTGTTTTGCAATATCGACAATTATTTGAATGAGCCTGCTTGCTTCTGTAGATCGTTGAATCAGTACGTTTTTCACAACACCGAATACGCCGAGGACCTCCGAGAGCGGATAATTAAGGAGCGTCGCGCCCATGGTTCCGCCGATTACAATCATCATTGACGGTGGATTAATGAACCATGTGCCTGAGCCTCCTAAAAGGATGGCGCTGATTACAAGCCCCCCTGCAACAAGGATACCTGTAAGCGTGGCAATATCCATCTGGAATTCCTCGATTGGCGGTAATGCGATTCTCTTGCGCGCCGCCGTGCGTTCGCGCGCGATTTCTGAGGTTCCAAATGAGCAAATATTGTGCCAAATATCGCTTTCGGGAGTCCCGTCCGGTACAGGGTTCCAATCCACAAGATTGTTGTATGATGTCAGATGGTTAAAAAGATCATACGGATATTCGGAACACGGCTTGAAGAGGATGTTCAGCAGGCCGGGATTTGCTTCTGTTCGCGGAACTGATTTACGTCAATCTATGATTGGAATTGTCAAGGATTTGACGGATGATCGGGCAGGAAACAACACGGGAGAGAATGACGGGATCGACCCTGGAGGCTTTTTTGACGCCTTGAAGCAATCCGGCAACAGAAGCTGCAGAACGGCTCAGGAGAGATCATCGTTGCACGGCATCTACGGGGATCCGCCCATTGTGCGGACATCGCCTAAAGGGCGGTTCCTCGGCCGGACCGGCTTTAGTTGTATTCCGAACATGAATCACAATCGACCAGATGAATCAGTCGGTGATAGTTGAGAATTTTTCTTGAGATTTCTTCAACCGGCTCTCTGACAACCATTTTCATGTTATTCGTAAAGGTAATCACCGTGTCAGGAGTCGCCTGAAGGCTTTGAATTTTCTCTTCATTAACCAGCATGGTTGAGTTATCCAGACGCGTTACCTCGATCATTTTTCTGCCTCCATTCAGTCATTCTACCGCCATTCACATGTCTCGACCCGACAGTTGACGCGACCTTAGAGATGGTCCGGCGCAAGTCCGCAAACGGTTCGAGGCGTGGGGATGTGTAAACGAACCCGGTATCGGACTGATTTCAGCCTCTCCCGAATTTTTCCGAAAAGCATGAGCGGTGTCCCTCTGTCGTTCACACACATCCCGTGTCATACACCTCAGCCGGAGGACGACCATAAAACTATCTTGTTTCCATCCATAAATGGCCTTTTTGCGCA
>CAYTJI010000384.1:0-2442 GCA_964438065.1 uncultured Desulfobacteraceae bacterium
GTTGATATTCCGAGGATTATTTTTTGAGCACAACACAGAGATTGGGCAAAAAGGCCATTTATGGATGGACACTGGTTATACCCCCCCCCAAAAACCTGGAGGCTTTTCTTATGGCAAGACCCCTTAGGATTGAATACGAGGGCGCATTTTATCATGTAACGAGCAGGGGAAACGAGCGGAAAAGGATATTTTCGGCAAAAGCCGATTTCCACCGGTTTAAAGGTTACCTCAAAGAAGCTCAAGAAAAATACGGCTTCCGCCTGCACGCCTATGTCCTGATGCCCAACCACTACCACCTTGTCATTGAAACCCCTGAAGGCAATCTGAGCAAGGTGATGCACTACATTAACGGGTCCTACAGCAATTTTTTCAACCGCAGGAGACGCCGGAGCGGACACCTCTTCCAAGGCCGGTACAAGGCGATTCTGGTAGACGCGGACAGTTATCTTTTACCGTTGAGCCGATATGTCCACCTCAATCCGGTAAAGGCCGGGATCGTCAAACAACCTGAAGCGTATCCCTACACCAGCTACAATTCTTTCATTTCCAAAAAGGGGGAAGAAATAATCACCCGGGATTTGATCTGGGGGATGCTGTCGAAGGACAAGCGGTTGGGACCGCAGCGATACCGTTTGTTTGTGGAGGAGGCGCTTGGAACTGAACTGGAGAATCCCTTACGGAAGGTGCACGCCGGTTCAGTGCTTGGCAGGGACTCATTCATTCGCGCCGTATTGGATAATTTGAAGAAAGATGTTTTTAAAAGTCAGGAGATATCCCACAGGAAAGTCCTCCAAACCCGGTATGAGGCTAAAAAAATCTTACAAGTGGTTTCAAAGCATTTTGGCACCCGGCCGAATGAACTTCTCAAACGGAAAGGTGACGGCAGGGACCTGCTCATTCATTTGCTGAAGAACAAGACGGGCATGACAAACAGGGAGATCGGTGATCTGGTCGGTGGTCTGACTTATTCCGGGGTATCCCGGGTGGAAGAAAGGTTTGTGGAAAAATTAAAGAAAAACAGAAGCCTGAATAAAGATCTGAAAACCGTGCTCCGCAACATGTCAAATATCAAGGGCTGACCCCATTTACTATTCCAGTTCCTCGGACAGCAGAACCGCCTCGGCCACATTGCGCATGGATTTTCTGGAGTCCATGCTGCGCTTCTGGATCCAGCGGTAGGCCTCATCCGCCTTCATTCTGCGCCTCCGCATAAGAACCTCCTTGGCCCGTTCCACAAGCTTGCGCGTCTCCAGTTCTTCCTGGATCACCTTGGTTTTCACCATCAGCTCGGTGTTCAGGATGGCAACGGCCGCCTGGTTGGCCACGGCGGTGACGAGATTCACTTCAGTTTCTGAAAAATCATGAGGGCTGGATGTAAAGCAGTTGAGCACACCAATGACCTTTTCGCCTCTGACCTGAAGCGGAACGCCCAGCATGGAGACCAGGCCCAGCTTCCTGGCCATTTCTTTTTCCTTGAACCGGCGGTCTTTCAGGACATTTCGGATCATCAGCGGCTTGTTGTGAGACGCCACATAACCCACAACCCCTTCTTTCATGGTCAGCGAGCGGTCCTTCACATAATCCGGATCAATGGCCTGTGTGGCCTTGAGCCGTATTGTTTTCGCATCATCATCTTCATCAATCAGCCAGAGCGAGCAGATTTCCACTCCGGTGACCTTGGCAGTCACCATGACTATCAGTTTGAGGATATCCTCCAGATACTGGTCCGAGGTAATGGCACGGCTGATATCGGTGAGAGCCTTGATATAGTTATGGTAGGTTTCAGGCTTTATATTTTCCATTTCCAGCAAACTCGATTTTGTCGGTTTCGCATCAGGTGCGGGCAACCCTGAATGGCACGTCGTTGTTCCGGGCCGCGGGCATGCGGAAAAATCGCAGAAACTTCTTTCTCACAAACCCTCTGATCCGGGCCTCAAAATCCTGCTCCCACCCGCCCTCATATACAATGGTTGACGCCGTTTCACCGGCGAGAATAGCGTATTTGATCTTCGGTGGCAAATTCTTTACGCATGCCCGGTATTTCGTACGGTCACGGATGAAATCCGGCAGGTGACTGAAAAGTACCTTCCTGAAGAGGGGCTGGTCAGTCAGGCGGGGCCGGTTCTGAAAAAACTCGAACAATTTCTCATAATGCCGATGATTTCAAGAGGATATCATACCGCAGTTATTCGCCGAAGCATCGCGCAGGACCACTTGCCCCCGGTTCTGAATCTCTTTTCTCGCCTCAGGAGTGATATAGGAATTGGCACCCTCGGAGATCATTTTTGCGGAGGGGCTCTCCCCGGAATCAAAAAGCGTTGCCAGTTGGTTTTGTCACTCGTCTCGGGACACCCGCCTCTGGCAATATCCGAAAAGCCGATATGATACCCCATACCATACCTGCTGAAAAAGAAGGGGATCCGGAAGGGTCTGTTCGGAGCC
>CAYTJI010000385.1:0-2434 GCA_964438065.1 uncultured Desulfobacteraceae bacterium
CTCGGGATACCCGTACGCGTAACAATCGGGGTCAAAGGCGTTCGGAACGGACATCTGGAGATGAAAATGCGCACGGATTCCGAAAGTGTAAATATTCCCCTGGCGGAAGCGCCGGCCGCGATTCAGGAAAAAGTGAAAGATCTGTATGATTCGCTTAAATGACATAACATCCGAGATTCTTCAATATCACCCGAATGCGAATATCGATCTGGTAGAGAAGGCTTATGTGTACTCGGCAAAAGTGCACCAGGGCCAGATCCGGCTTTCGGGTGAGCCGTATCTCTCCCATCCGCTTGAGGCGGCCTATATCCTGGCGCAGCTCAAGATGGATGTTGTCTGTATTGCTGCGGGGCTTCTTCACGATGTGCTTGAAGATACCCGCGCCGAACTGGAGGAACTGCGGGAACTTTTCGGAAAAGAGACCGCCAATATCGTGGACGGGGTCACCAAGATCAGCAAGATGCAGTTTTCGAGCAACAAGAAACGGCAGGCCGAGAGCGTGCGTAAAATGATCCTGGCCATGTCCTCCGACATCCGTGTGATTCTCGTTAAATTGGCCGACCGTCTGCACAACATGCGGACCCTTGGCTTTCAGCCGCCTGAAAAACAGAGAATAATCGCCAGGGAAACCCTGGATATTTATGCGCCCCTGGCCGGGAGGATGGGTATCCAGTGGATCAAGTCAAGCCTGGAGGATCTCAGCCTCTATCATCTCGAACCGGAAATCTACGAAAAAATCAAGACCGAGACCGCTCAGAGAAGGGATGAAAGTGAGCGGTTTATTACAGAGGTGGCCGCACTGCTCAAGGCCAGACTGGAAGAGGTCGGGATCCAGGCGACGATCAAGGGCCGGCCCAAGCACTTTTACAGCATCTACAAGAAGATGGTGGATCAGAATCTTACCGTGAATCAGGTCTATGATATGCTGGGTTTTCGCGTGATTGTCAATTCCATCCGGGAATGCTACGCGGTCCTCGGGCATGTGCATTCCATGTGGAAACCGGTACAGGGAAGATTCAAGGATTATATCTCCGTCCCGAAGGCCAACATGTACCAGTCCCTTCATACGACGGTGGTGACACCCTGGGGTCAGAGAATGGAGGTTCAGATCCGGACCTGGGCCATGGACAGGGTGGCTTCGGCCGGCATCGCCGCGCACTGGAAATACAAGGAAGGCATTGCGGAAAAGACGGACCAGAAACAGTTTGAATGGCTTCAGCAGCTCCTGGAATGGCAGAAGAGCTTGAAGGACCCGGTGGAATTTCTGGAGACGGTCAAGGTGGACCTTTTCCCCAACGAGGTCTATGTGTTCACCCCGCGGGGTGAAGTGAAGGAATTCCCGAAGGGTGCGACCCCTGTCGACTTTGCCTATGCCATCCATTCCGAAGTCGGGGAAAAATGCACCGGGGCCATTGTCAACGGAAAGATGGTTCCGCTCCGGTATCAGTTGAAGACCGGGGATATCGTGGAAATTATCACCTCCCCCAAACAGCATCCGAGCAAGAACTGGCTGGAGTTTGTGCGAACATCCAGGGCAAGGACCAAAATCAGACAGTGGCTGAACAGTCAGGTCAGAGAAGAAAGTATCAGTCTGGGAAGAGATATCCTGGAAAGGGCCCTCGCCGAAGCCCACCTGACACTGCCGAATATTCTGAAAAGTGAGCAGTTCAAAGCCGTCAGCGAGGAACTGTCCTTTCATTCCTCGGAAGATTTGGTCGCGCAGATCGGTCTGGGTAAGATTTCGGCGACACGGGTGATCGGGAGATTGAAGCCCAGGCTCGGCATCAAGGATGACAAATCCCTGGGCATCGTCAGTAAGGTCGTGGACCGGATGAAGCGCCGCCGGAACGGAAACGGCATCCGGGTCAAAGGGGTCAGCGATATGCTGGTCCGTTTTGCCGACTGCTGCCACCCCATCCCGGGGGAAAAGGTCATCGGCTTCATTACCCGCGGCCGCGGTATTACGATTCATCATGAAAACTGCCGCCACCTCAAGAGCGCTGACCCGGAGCGGTTGGTGGACGTTTCATGGGAGACCACCTCGGATGAGATCTACCTGGCGCGGTTGAAAGTCGTCAGTGTCGAGCGGAAAGGGATCCTGGCGGATATCAGTTCCATCATCACGCAAAAGGATGCCAATATCATTCAGGCCGATGTTAAAACCACGACCGATCAGAAAGGAATCGGATATTTCACCGTGGAGGTCAAAAACTATAAACAACTTCAGGAAATTATCGGAGAAATGAAAAAGGTGAAGGGTGTCCTGATCGTGGAAAGGCTCCAGGGCGCTGACAGGCTCTGATGTAGAAACTTTTGAAAGACGTCCCGTTTTGTGGCACAGATGTTCAGAAAACGGGACGTCTTTCAGGGGTCTTTCGGGGTTGGGGTCGGTACCGGGTGTACGTTTGCGCCCTTGCCGCCTTGCACCTGCCTG
>CAYTJI010000386.1:0-2427 GCA_964438065.1 uncultured Desulfobacteraceae bacterium
GGGTAAACTGTTTTCAAAAATCCCAGCCTTTATGGCCGCATTCAAATCGATGCGTATCATGCAAGCCCAACATTCACATAACTTGCTGATATTGAAATCCTAACTTCCTTTTTGAAAATAGTTTATGCAGGATTTAGGTGGAAAGTGCAGTCATCTGCCCGAAGCCTGACATTGCTTCCGGGCCCGGAACAGCGAGCGCCCATGAGAGGCCGTAACATGTTCCGGGTGTATCAGAACTTTACGCTGGGGGCCTTTTGACGTTCTTCGGGCACCGTGAAAAAAGTCGCTTTTTCAAATCCGAACATGCCGGCGATGATATTGGTCGGAAATGACCGGATTTTAATATTGTAGGCCTTGACGAGTTCGTTAAAACGCCGCCGTTCGACCGAAATACGGTTCTCAGTGCCTGCCAGTTCATCCTGCAACCGGATGAAGTTGGTATTGGCCTTCAGTTCCGGATAACGCTCAACGACCACAAGGAGTCGGGAAAGGGCTGAGGAGAGTTGATTGTTCGCCTTGATTTTCTCACTGATATTGGATGCTCCGGCGACCTTTGATCTGGCTTCTGTGACCTGAATGAAAACGTCCTTTTCGTGGGTGGCATACCCCTTGACCGTTTCCACCAGGTTCGGAATCAGATCGTAGCGCCGCTGGAGCTGATTTTCCACCTGGGCCCACGCCGCTTTCACAGATTCATCCATAGCCACCAGGCTGTTGTAGGTCCCTTTGACGTACATGTATGGAATCACAATGATCAGGACCAGTAACGCGGCAATCGTCAGTATGGTCTTCTGCGTCTTTCCCATGCTATTCTCCCCATGCGTCTACCCGTTTGGCGAGTTTCCGCATTTGCATAATATAAGCTTTGAATAACTCCCTGAATTCCGCATGCCCCGGGCTGATTTTGCCTTCCCGGATATCAAACAGCCTGTTAAATACCCCGGCATCCAGATCAAACAACTCGCAGGTGCGCTTGACAATTTCACGGGGTTGCATCGGCACATCCGATCCCTGCAGGCGAACGAGCGCCTCAAAAATGGCCGCAAGCCCGGGCACGGAATGGCGAACCACCCTTTTCAGCCTCTCCGCCTTTCCGGCAGCATCGAGGAATGCCTGCCTGAGCAGGAGCAGTTTCCCCTTGATCTCGCGTTCACATTGAAGTCTTATGAACTCGGGGCGAAACACCAGGTCTTTGACAACATCCCTGCCGAAAACCAGGAAGTGGTTCTGCTGAAAATTGAGATATTCGACAGGAAACACATCAGTTGACGTCTCCACATAGATTTCCGTCAGGAACAGCGGCACGGCCACGTTTTTCTTTCGCCATTTTCTGATGACGGGAAAGGCCCTGTCGAGCTGATCGATCCCTTGTTCCGAAAGGACGATCATAAAATTGATATCGGATTTTCCCGGCCGGTAGTCGCTGCGTGCGGCGCTTCCGTACAAAATGATGCTGATCAGGTCATCCCCGTAAATCGCCTGATAATCTGCTGTGAATTCAGCAAATATTTCTGCCGGGTCTTTAATTGTCTTTGCCATGTGTGTTCCTTTTAAAAGCCTCCGCCGGCGCCTCCGCCGCCACTCATCCCGCCGCCGAAACCGCCGAAACCACCCCCGAAGCCGCCAAAACTTCCGCCGACGCCGCCACTGCCGTACCCGCCGCTGCCGCCTCCGCCGAGAAGCAGGGGAAGGAACAGCCAGGAACCTCCCCGTCGTCTGGAAGAAAACATAAAAATGAGGATCAGGATCAGGGGCAGAAAGCGGAGGGGGGACCCCCCTGTCCGTTTCGGTTTCTGCTGCACCTGTCCGGTCAATTTCACCCCGGAATCCCGTGCAATGATCCGCGCAACAGCGATGGTTCCATTGAGCAATCCCTGGCCATAGTCGCCCTTTTTGAGAAACGGCACCATGTACTTGTCCCGGATCTCTCCGCACAAGCCATCCGGGAGGATGCCTTCCACCCCGTACCCGGTCTCAATCCGCATTTTCCGCTCTTTAACAGTAACAAAAATAAGAACGCCCTTATCTTTACCCTTTTGTCCAATGCCCCATTTTTCATACAGGCGATTGGCATATTCATTGTATTCATACCCTTCGATATCCGGCATGGTAACAATTACCACAGGAACACCGGCCTTCTGATAAAGCTCGCGTGTGATAGTCTCAATTTTCTGCGCATAAGCCGGAGGAATCACATGGGCAAAATCATTGACCGGCCCGACCGGGTCCGGAAAAGGACGTTCCGCCCGCACTGGACCCGCCAGGAACAGGATGAATATCAGGACGATGGAAAATTTTATATGTCGGGTGCCTGTCCGCATAATCCCTTGATTTCCCTAAATGAGTCCCGCCATGGCGGGATTGCCCAAGATCAAGGCGTGCGAAAAAAATAACCGCCCCGATTAAATACGCTGCGCTGTCACTATC
>CAYTJI010000387.1:0-2426 GCA_964438065.1 uncultured Desulfobacteraceae bacterium
CACGCATCAATTCGAATGCGGCCATAAAGTCTTGGGTTTTTGAAAATAGTTTACCCTTCGGCAAGCTCGACGCTTGCAGGATTTAGGTTAAACAAAAATAATATCATATAATAAGATAGAATCACAAGAAAAAATTGGAAACAAGCGGGTTGGCGGGTTTTTCCACAGATATTCGGGATTTGATCACCTGATCGCCATGCTTGCCCGACATGTACGGACAAAGTGTTTGCATGTGTCCGTTCGGGTTTGTGGCCCATGGATGTGCATTCGCTGCAAAGAAGCGGTTTTCTTTGAGCGGTTTTTATCGGGACTTCCCCCCACTGATACTGCCGCTCAACTGCCCGCATGCCGCCCGGATATCTCTTCCCCTGCTTTTTCTGATAATCGCCGTAAAGTGATTTTTCAGAAGAATTTCCTGAAACCGGTGTATGGTTTCCACGGAGGGGGCGGACAATTCCGAGGCCGGATGAGGGTTCAGAGGGATGAGATTGATTTTCGCCCTCAGACCCGACAGGAGCCGCGAGATGTGTGCCGCATCCCGGGGGCGGTCATTCACGTCACGAATCAGGATGTATTCAAAGGTAATCATTCGCCTGTTGGGCAGGGGAAAGTCCCGGCAGGCGGAGATCAGGCTTTCCAGCGGATATCTGCGATTCACCGGCATGAGAAAACTGCGGGTGTCGTCATCCGCGGCATTGAGGGATATGGCCAGGTTGATGGTGATATCTCTTCCCAATGCTCTGATCTGAGGGACCAGACCGCAGGTGGAAAGGGTGATCCTGCGGTGTGAAAAATTCATTCCGTTGCCGCTGATCAGATTCTTTGAAGCGCGGATCACCGCGTCATAATTGGCAAGGGGTTCCCCCATGCCCATGAGAACGATATTGGTCAACCGATCCGGGTTCTCCATGGATCTCTTGACCTGGATGACCTGGTCGATGATTTCCGCGGCCGTGAGATCCCTTTTCAGTCCCTGTCTGGCCGTGGAACAGAACAGACAGCCCATGGCGCAGCCTGCCTGTGACGAGATACAAAGCGTGAAATGGTCCTGCTCCGGTATCAAAACGGTTTCAATGAGATGGCCGTCGCGCAGTCTGTAAAGAAATTTTCTCGTTCCGTCCTTGGATGTCAAAGTCTTGATTTTTTCCAGGTGATGAATGCATAGATCCTCCTTCAGACGAGCCCGAAGGGCTTTGGGCAGGTCGGTCATCTCCTCAAAGGAGGTTGCAAATTTTCTGAACAGCCAGTGCCGGATCTGGCGACCCTGATAGGCCTTCAGCCCCTGGTTTTTCGCCCAGATTTCTGTTTCCTGTTCGGTCAGTCCTTTCAGTTCCACCCGCATTCCGGTCGCTTCTATTGCTCTCCACGCATCGTCCTGAGTTTGGCCAGTTCCCAGACGTAGTCATAAATATGAAGCCCCTTGCTTGAGGCGATGATTTCGCCGTCCTCCACGCCGATGCTGGATGCCATGTATTCTTTCAGAAGCTGGATCGCCCCCAGATTCGCGGGAAATCCGTTCCACAGATCCCAGGATCGGAAATAAACAATAAAATGAAGTTTTCCCCCGGCAATCCGGGTGTCAATGCCGCGAAGACAGGGCGGGTCATTGAGGAATATGGCCTGGGGATCGCCGACGGTCATGTACGCCTGATTTGTCTCGTGACCCTCTTCCCGGTACATGCGGATTACCTCGGCGATCTGTGCTTCAAGGTATTGACCGTAGGTATAATCTTCACCGGGTTGTCTGGCAGAAGTCATGAGATAGGGTAGATATTCTTCCAGATAACCATCCTCAACCGGGTTGGGAATGCCCAGGCCCGGGGGCATGTCCGGAAGGAGCGGGCGTACGCCGGGATACCGGATGTGAATCGTGATATAGTCGAATTCAAGCCTTTTCTGGCCCCTGTAACTCCCGCGTTCGATCACGTATTGTCTGCCGGTTTCGAGGAGCCTGTACACGCATTGAAACCACGCGTCAGGCAGATCACGGGCCTCGACAAATTCAAGTTTCATAATGTGAATCCCCTGTGTGTCCGGAAGCGGGAACCTGTCCGGATATATTGATAACCCGCCGTGCTGTGGAATATGCTGTTACGAGCCCTTTTCCCCTATGATCCTGAATTTACAACACAGTATGGCAAGAATTCCTGCCCGGCAAAATAACGTTATTATTGTGTCAGGACCGGGCGATGCTTGTCAAATCAAAAGACTTTTTCCTAAAATTTCGATATAAGGATTGAAAAAAAGTGAATTTTTTCAAAAAAAATTGCATATTCCTGATTTTCCTGTCCTTGCAGTGTTGGCGCACGCCAAAGAAAATGTAAAACCTAAAAAAAGGAAATTATGCTGTTAATATCAGCGAATTATAGGGACGTTGTGCTTGCGTGACACGCATCGATTCGGATGCGGCCATAAAGACTGCGGTT
>CAYTJI010000388.1:0-2424 GCA_964438065.1 uncultured Desulfobacteraceae bacterium
ATATCATAGCAAATATTTTAATTGAGATGGAGGGGAAAATGGATTACGAAAAAATCATTTTCGAGGTGAAAGAAGGCACCGCGATATTAACGGTGAATCGGCCCAAAAAAATGAACGCGCTGAATTCCCGCACCATGGATGAAATCAGAGACGCCGTGGCCACGGTTCAGGGTGACGATTCCATCCGGGCCCTGATCATCACCGGAGCGGGAGACAAGGCGTTTGTGGCAGGTGCGGATATCTCTGAATTTACGGAGCTGGGCCTGAAGGAGAGCTATGATTTTGTCCGAAAGGGTGCTTCGATTTTCAGGGAACTTGAGGCCCTGAATGTTCCCTCCATTGCCGCTGTGAACGGGATGGCTCTGGGAGGAGGATGTGAGCTGGCCATGAGCTGTACATTCAGGATTGCGTCGGAAACCGCGTTGTTCGGCCTTCCTGAATTGGGTCTGGGAGTAATCCCCGGTTATGGCGGGACACAGAGACTGGCCAGAATTATAGGAAAAAGCAATGCCTTGTGGGCCATGCTGACAGGAGAAAATCTGGATGCCCAGAAGGCTTTCAGCATGGGACTGGTGAACTTGGTGGCCAAGCCTGAAGAACTGATGGATACGGCGATGAAGGTTGCGGGAAAGATCGCCAAGAAAGGGCCTCTTGCCGTGAAATTTGCTATGATCGCCACGAAATTCGGTGCGGAGGTAGATCTTGAGACCGGGCTTGTTCTTGAGGCCCTGGCCGCCAACCTGGCACTTGCAAGTGAGGACAAAAAGGAGGGTGTCGCCGCCTTCCTTGAGAAAAGGAAGCCGACTTACCAGGGAAAGTAACAGGGGATTCACGCAATCGCCGGTCCGCGGATTGCGGACGGGCGAAAATCTGTACCGCTCACTAAGCAGGGGTCGGGTACGATTTGAGTAAACCACCGGCTTTCGTTTTCGCGGGGATGACAGGCGAGTGTCTCATTCCGTCATTTCTGCAAAAGCGGAGGTTCATGGTCTTGTTCATTGCTTGGTATTGGGCGAACAATCAACTTTTTCTATTTTTCTGTACGGAGAGGGACTTTTGAGGGATCGAGGCAAGGAATGTTTGAAACAAAGAGAGCTTATGCTCCGTGCTGTGCTCCTCCCGGTTCCAGACGAAAGAGCCCGGCCCTGCTCGGGCACGAACAGGCGATCCGAATGGAAAAAAATATGGAGGGAAAAATGATAGCGGATTTTGAAAAGATCTATGAAAACAGACACGACTACATGAAGGCGTGGAAGGAAAAGAATCCTGACTGGAAAGTTTTGGGATATATATGCAGTTATATGCCCGAAGAGATCCTGTACGCGGCGAATGTCCTCCCGATCAGGATGTTTGGAGCCCACGAGCCTCAGAATGTGACAGAACCGCATATCCTCGGCATGTTCTGCCCGTTTTGCAGGGACGTCCTGGCTCAAGGGCTCCTGGGCAGGTATGATTACTGTGACGCGATAGGCATCACACACACCTGCAAGCACGTCAATCAGGCCTATGAAAGCATGGTGACGCACAAAGGGTTCACGCATTTTTTTGTTCCGACTCCCAACAAGATGCAGGCCAAGCAGGCCCTGCCTTATTATTCGGGGATTCTGGGGCTGTTCAAAAAGCAGATTGAAGAATGGGTCGGCCGGGAAATTACTGATGATGATCTTAAGCGAGGAATAGAAATTGTTGACACCAACCGCCGGTTGATGCGTGAGGTGTATGAGACCCGGAAAGCGGAAGACCCGCCCATATCCGGCCGTGACAGCATGCTGATGGTCTGTGCGTCCGAGATGTATGACAAGGTTGAGGTCAACAAAATCATTGAAGACGTTCTGAAGAATGAGTTGCCGGGAAGAAAGGCAAAGGACGATCCGGGGATCCGGCTGATGATTCTCGGCAGTGAGAATGATGACGTGAAGTTCGTCAATATGGTTGAGGAAGTCGGTGCTTCCCTGGTCATTGACGATCATTGCACGGGTTCACGTTATTTCTGGAACACCACCGAGCCGGCGGATGATCTGCTTACATCCATTGCGGACCGATATCTCAAAAGACCCCCATGCCCCATCAAGGATATGCCCAATCGGAGTCGTATCCCGCATCTGCTGGGGCTGGCCAGGGAATGGGATGTCGCAGGCGTTATCATGATTCAGCAGAAGTTCTGCGATCCGCATGAGCTGGACAAGGTGGCCCTGATGGACGCCTTTGAGGAGGCCGGTTTTCCAACGCTTTACCTGGAGCTTGATGTGACCGTGCCTCTTGGGCCGTTCCGAATCCGGGTGGAGGCATTTCTTGAGACACTGGGCTCTGAAGACCTTTTTTGAGTCCGGGAGTCGTTGTAACGTGATGAAAAATTAAACCCAAAGACATATGGAGGCCGAATATGGGAAAATATAAGACTGAACCTCTCAAATGCTGGGGTAA
>CAYTJI010000389.1:0-1279 GCA_964438065.1 uncultured Desulfobacteraceae bacterium
GATGCGTGTCATGCAAGCACAACGTTCCCATAACTTGCTAATATTAAAAGCATAACTACCTTTTTGAAAACAGTTTATGCAGGTTTTAGGTTGTATCTATCTCACAAGAAAATGCAACAATTTTCTTGTTCCCAGGAAATAGGGGGAGAATAGGGGATGTCCTTCAATAATAGGCTCCTCCTGAGAATTTGTGGGTGGATATTTTTAAGGCACAATATAACCAACTGAAATAGCGGTATATTTTTTGGCCAGAAATAGCATTGCAATTCTTGCCGGATAATCCTGGCAGAAGGCATGGGATCTTTTCCTCGATTCCAGATCTCCCGGCCTGGTCATTTCAGGAGGTTACGGACGGGTGAAGCCTCCCCCTCCCCGTTCCCGTTCCTCAAGGTATGGGGGGATTTCGGGTAACGGAAAAACCAAACGTATTTCTATGTCAGCCAGGGGTGCAGAAGGATTTTTCGAGGGCCCGGGGGCTGTCCGTTAATCACCAAAATAAACTTGAATGACAAGTGAGGTCAGGATGATGAAAAGAGCCATGAGGAATATCGAAAACCTTCTCGGAAGACGGAAGATCATGGGGATCGCCGGTATGATCGCGATATGCGGCATGTTTCTGCTGTCCTGCGGCAAGGAAGAAAAGCAGGCACCTGCGAAGCCGGTGGTCAGACCGGTCAAGTTGATGTCTCTGTCATCGGCCGGTGCAATGGAAAAATTCACGTTTCCGGGCATGGTGCGTGCCTCCCAGCGGGTGGATCTGGCCTTCCAGGTATCGGGTACTCTTGTGGAACTCCCCATCAGGGAAGGTCAGAATGTGAAAAAAGGGGACTTGATTGCCCGCATTGACCCGCAGGATTTCAAGACTAATCTGCGAAAAGCAGAAGGTCAACTGGCCAAGGCAAAGGCGGCCCTGGATCGGGCACGGTCCGATTATGAGCGTATCATCAGGATCCAGAAGGAAGATCCGGGCGCGGCGAGCCAGTCGATGGTCGACAGAAGAAGAGCCGCCGTGGACGCGGCAAAGGCCGAGGTTGAATCTCTGAAGGCGGCTGTCAAGGGGGCAAGGGACAAACTGAGCTATACATATCTGCGGGCGCCTTTTTCCGGGATTATTGCCAGACGATACGTGGACAATTTCCAGGAGGTGCGGGCCAAACAGCCCATTGTGAGTCTGCAGGACATATTTCATATCGAAATCCTCATTGATCTGCCCGAAATGCTCATGGCAAAGATAAAAAAAGGCACGTCACTGTCATTTGCTGAATTTGCATCGGCCCCG
>CAYTJI010000389.1:1289-2408 GCA_964438065.1 uncultured Desulfobacteraceae bacterium
TGTCGCGATTTCCTTTTTCGATAATTCGTATTTTTTCCCCGGGGCCGATGCAAATTCAGCAAATGACAGTGACGTGCCTTTTTTTATCTTTGCATCGGCCCCGGGGAAAAAATACGAATTATCGAAAAAGGAAATCGCGACACAGGCAGATCCCAAAACCCAGACTTACCGGGTGGTCCTTCTGATGAAGGCCCCTGAAGGGGTGAGGATCCTCCCCGGCATGACGGCGAATGTCACGCTTTACACGCTTCTGGGAAAAGGCACGGGAGAACAATTTGTAATTCCTGCGGTCGCTGTGTTTGCGGACGATGCAGGGAATTCGAACGTCTGGGTCGTGGATGAAAAAACAATGACGGTCCATAAACAGAAAGTAACCACCGGCGAGTTGACGGGAACGGACAGCATCCGGATCCTGAGCGGGCTCAGATCCGGGCAGAAGATCGCTGTCACCGGCGTGGACCAGTTACGGGAAGGAATGAAGGTCCGGGATATGGCTGAACTGGACGAATATAAGAGAGGGCAGTAAGAGATGAATATTGCAGAGTTCAGTATTCGTAAGAGTGTCATCACCTGGGTCATTACCATCCTGTTTATCGTTATCGGCTGGATGTCCTTTAACAACCTGGCCCGGCTGGAAGATCCCGAGTTCACTATCAAGGAAGCGGTTGTCACGACCATGTACCCGGGTGCCTCCGCTGCTGAGGTAGAGGAAGAAGTGACAAATGTCATTGAGAAAGCGATCCAGGAGTTGGGACAGGTGAACTGGATAGAGTCCCGGTCTTCAAGAGGTTTTTCCTGGGTTCATGCCAAAGTCAAGGACCAGTACGACAAGACCGTGCTGCCCCAGGTATGGGATGAACTGCGACGCAAGGTCAATGATTACCAGTCCCAGCTGCCGCCGGGAGCCGGCCCTTCCATCGTAAACGATGATTTCGGGGATGTTTTCGGCGTTTATGTGGCCATTACCGGCGACGGGTACACCTACGAGGATCTCTACAATTACGCCAAGTTCCTTCAGCGGGAGCTGCTCACTGCAAAAGATGTCAAGAAAATCACACTGTACGGTGTTCAGCCGCAGGTGATTTACGTGGAAATGCGGCGGGAAAAGATGGCGGAATT
>CAYTJI010000390.1:0-1758 GCA_964438065.1 uncultured Desulfobacteraceae bacterium
TGCACCTGCCTGCTGCAGGCAGGTCTTCGGCAAACTCGACGCTTGCAGGATTTACAGGATTTAGGTGAAAATAGTTTATGCAGGATTTAGGTTGCAGTTTTATACTTCTTCAGCAGGGACCATGGTTCTGCTCCCGGGACTGATCAACACGATCAGTCCCGGGTTTCTGAAACGAAACGGCGAAAAAAACCGTTTTTCACTGTGACGCGGTTTCGTCCCCGGGCAGATCATTAGAAGAGGGTTTGGGTTTGATCAGGACTTTGTTGATTTTCCTCTGATCTGCGTCGCGGATAATAATCTCAAAGTTTTCAAAGGTTGTTTTTTCTCCGGTCCCGGGTATTCTCCCCAGCAGGTGAATAACGAAACCGCCAACAGACTCAAAATCACCTTCCGGGAGTTTTACATTCAGGTGCTCTTCAAGTTTTTCAACATCCAGACGGGCGTCCACCAGGATCGTTCCGTCATCCAGGACCGTAAGAAGCGGTTGTTCGTCGTCATGCTCATCCATGATTTCGCCGACGATTTCTTCCAGGATATCTTCAATGGTGATTATGCCGGCAGTTCCCCCATATTCATCCGTGACAATAGCCAGATGCGTCTTTTTTTCCTTTAGGTCTTTAAGTAACTGACCGACATTCTTGTTTTTTGGTACGAAATAGGGCTTCCTGAGGATATTGGATGGGATTCGGGAAGAAGGATCCTCTCCCAGCAGTTTGAGAAGGTCCTTGGCGTGAAGGATACCGATGATCTGATCAATATTGTCTTTGTATATTGGAATCCGGGTATGCCCGCAATCAGTAACCAGTTTAATGATTTCGCCCAGTGTGGAATCCGCGGGAGCGGAACTTATCCCGGTTCTGGGGATCATGATGGAACGGGCATCCAGTTCCTTGAGGTCGAGCACGCCATAGACCATATCGGATTCTTCATTCGTAATAAGGCCTTTTGCCTGCCCTTCATCCATCAAATCATGGATTTCTTCCGTCAGATTGTTGCTGTTGTCGAGATGATTTTTTTTCCTGATCAGGGCTTTGATTTTTGTAAAAACGCCTTGTTCTGAACCCTCTTCCAAAAGTGATATTTCTCCTTTTCCGTGGTATTCAGAGACCTTTGAAAAATGATGAGTTCTATGTTCCGTGGCAGATTCAAAAATGCCATCTGCAAAATCAGTTCATGTCATATTATCTTTATCTATCCTTAATGTCAAGAGATTTACAGCTTCCATGAAGCAGAACCGGAAGTATATCTCCGGCCGGCGTCATGCACAGGCCCCGCTTGATCGTTCCGACGGGCGAAGGCTGTGCCAGGGATTCAAAAAAGAGTATGGTGAAATATCACTTGACTGTTTAACAAGAGTGTAATAACTTAATGCCGATCGATATGGAATTCCAAGCGGGCATAGCTCAGCTGGTAGAGTACAAGCTTCCCAAGCTTGGTGTCGCGGGTTCGAACCCCGTTGCCCGCTCCAATCCACTATCGATAGGGGACCGAACGCTGTCTGAACCCTTTTTGAGGTTGCCACTCAGATTCTGGCGATGGCTTACTTCAAATTGCGGACTTGACGTGAGCTTTTTATATACCTTTGGGGATCCTATGTAAAAGGCAGTCAAAAAATCTGTCTGCAGTTGTGAAGCGGGCCAAATGCCCGCTTTTTTTGTGTTTCCGGCAGGGAACACTCCCGGTGTGTGTTTATGACAGGTGGTGTTGATCTTGATATCCGGAAAGTAGCCCGATTGCTTGAACCCGTTCTTGAAGACA
>CAYTJI010000390.1:1768-2404 GCA_964438065.1 uncultured Desulfobacteraceae bacterium
ATGGGGTTCGAACTGGTGGATGTTGAGTTCCTGTCTGAACATGGCAGGTGGGTCCTGAGGGTTTATGCCGACAAGGAAGGGGGAATTACGCTGGATGACTGTGTATCCATAAGCAGGGAGATCGGGTATCTGCTCGATGTCGAAGATATGGTGCGGCAGAGGTATGTACTGGAAGTCTCATCGCCGGGTCTGAACAGGCCTCTAAAGAAAAAAAAGGACTACATGAAGGCGATCGGGAAAAAAGTCAAAATCAGGATTTCCTCTCCCATAAACGGTCGGCGCAGATTTACCGGGTATCTCAAAAAGTTCCAGGGAAAAACCGTGTATCTTGAAACGGACCATAATCTGGTAGGACTACCGTTTGAGGATATTGAAAAGGCAAGCCTTGTCTATGAATTTGACAGCTGATCAGTAATTCTGGCGTTCCCGACCGGGCTGGATTCCGGGATGATCAGCCACCTGATTTGGAATGACTTGTAACCTAAAACCTGCATAAACTATTTTCAAAAAGGAAGTTATGCTTTTAATATTATCGAGTTATGGGAAAGTTGTGCTTGCATGACACGCATCAATTCGAATGCGGCCCTAAAGTCTTGGGTTTTTGAAAATAGTTTACCCTTCGGGAGCGTCGATTTT
>CAYTJI010000391.1:0-2403 GCA_964438065.1 uncultured Desulfobacteraceae bacterium
GCACCTGCCTGCTGCAGGCAGGTCTTCGGCAAACCCGACGCTTGCAGCATTTAGGAATCAATTATAGCACACGTATAGCACAGGAACGAAGAAAACGCCATGGTCCCAAAAGGCAGGAAGTCTTTTCCCCGAGGAAGGGGGAGCGCTCCGAAGGGCTGTGGGTTCAGACAACTGCCCGGCGAGTTTCCATGCGTAAATGGCCTTTTTGCGGAATCTTCCGGATTCGCCAAGGTTAGGCCGTGACGGGCGGCGTCAATCTCCGCCTGCCTATACGTGCCCGCACGCAGACAGGTGCGGGGTACGACATGTACGCCTTCGCTTTTTTGGTATCTGCGCATTTCTGATTTTTCTCTTGACTTGCGGGGAAGTGTTTGCTAGCGAATGTTCGTATGGGCGCACTTCGCATTTCATCAAAATATTTTCTTTGCACGCAGCTGACGCGTGCAGCGAGAAAAATCGTCACTTATTACAATCGTGAACTGGCCCCCTTCGGTCTGACCGCGCAACAGCTGATTGCACTGGGTGTACTCGTTTTTGAAGAAGATTTGAGCCTGGGGCAGTTTGCGAGAAGGCTGAAAATGGGGAAGGCGGGTGCGGCAACAATGGTGAACCGGCTGGAGGCCCTCGGACTGGTCACAAAGGAGCCCAATCCTTTTGATGCACGTCTGAACGTGATTAAAATTACGGACAAGGCCCGGGAACTTCATCCAAAGATACAGAAAACCGTGCTCGATCTGGAGAAGACCATTGAAAGACAGATGGGCGCCTCAAATCTGGAAGAGTTCGTTACCCATCTTTCACAGTTTCTGGAGCTGGAATTTTGAGGGTTCGGCAAAAATCCGATTCCTGCGGCGTGCCGCTGACCGCATTTTATCTCTGAAGAAGATATGTGCGTCCTCCCCCTCAAAGCGCCTTCCGGCATATCATACCAGGGACGTGTTCATAGAATCGTCAAGCTTCACATTGTCTATCCCTACGGATAAACCGTATTTGTGGCAGATGAAACCGGACGTTCGCCATTTCTTTCACCCGGGGTATTGAGTCCGGAGGGGCATTTTCCCTGACCTCATGAGGGGTGATTGCCGCCAATGCCCGCGGCGTTTGCGTCATGGCTGATTCCATTGAGGCTCCGGCAGTTACAGAAGATATGGAAAAGATTCCGGGCCTTTGACAGTTGGCGAGTATTGAACAACCGAGTTCTGTTTCCCGCAACTTCGTGAAATAGCAGGACAAATCCTTCAGGGGAATTTGCAGGGAGCAGGTTTTTGGATTTGTATTGTTTCAGATGATTGATTTTACTGTTAAAACAAATGAAGGGGCCTATGATCTCGAGGCCTACGCACGATTTATCGGTAATTCCCTTCTCGTGGCCGTGTGGGGGGGCGAAAGACCTCATATCGGTGCGGTTTCCGTGGCCCAGCCGCGGCCGAGCCTCAAAGATCCCACATTGACGAGCGCCACATCTTCAGTGATCTGCCTGCTCGGACACAAAGAGGACGATCTGGCCAAAACGGTTTCCGATATCCTGGCTTCGGTTCTGAATACTGATGTCGTTGTCACTGCGGGCATTCATTGGGATAACCTGGATGAGAAAGGAATCGCGCAGGTCACCCAAAACGCGGAGATTCTCGTCGATCTGATCCTGGGCCGGATTTTTTCGGAACATCCGGCCCGGGAACCGCGTTAAAGGCTGTCCTGAACGGGAAGGGGACAGCCATGTCAAAACGGATTATCGTCGGCATTTCCGGGGCAAGCGGAGTTGTTTACGGCGTCAGAATGCTGGTTTTGCTTCAAGAAATCAATGAGGTCGAGACACACCTCATTATCACCGAAACCGGGAGAAAAATTATTGAGGCAGAAACCCCATACCGCGTTGAGGAAGTTGCGTCCATGGCATTCCGTTCCTATGATCCCATGGAAATGGAGGCAGGTCCGGCGAGCGGATCATTTTTGACCGAAGGCATGGTCGTTGTTCCGTGCACCATCAAGACGCTCTCCGGTATTGCCAACGCGTATAACGACAACCTCCTCGTGAGGGCGGCGGACGTGACCCTCAAGGAAAAGCGCAAACTGGTGCTTGTGGTGAGAGAGACCCCTCTTCATAAAGGGCATTTAAGACTCATGACCTTGGCTGCCGGTCTGGGCGCCCATATCCTTCCTCCCATTCCTTCCTTTTATCATCAGCCGAAAACCATTGATGATATCATCGATCAAACCATCGGAAGAATATTTGATTACCTGGGGATAGCCCACAATCTCTTCAAACGGTGGGGTGAATGATCCGGTGGCATCAAGCCGCAAACAGTGGCTTGATTTTTTCCTTTCATTAATACCTAAATCCTGCCAACGCCGCAGATTCGGCAAACGCGACGCTTGCAGGATTTAGGTTGCAGATCTTTGCAG
>CAYTJI010000392.1:0-2385 GCA_964438065.1 uncultured Desulfobacteraceae bacterium
CGTGTCACGCAAGCCCAACGTTCCTATAATTCGCTGATATTAAAAGCATAATTTCATTTTTGAAAATAGTTTATGCAGGTTTTAGGTTGTATGGAGCACCTGGGATCGGGGGGAAGGTGATCTCAGGGCTCGCTGCCGGAATCTGCCCGGGACATGGGGAGCGTGACACCGGTCTCGAATCTCAACGGTGTATCCGGTTGGGACGGGTTGACAAATGCCAACTCGATTACAACCATAACAGGCAGTTTCCCCCGGTATGTCTCATCTGCGGAATTCCACTCCTCATGTGCGGTTCCTTCTGAATCAAAGTAGGTCAGATTTACGGAAAAAAGTTGGTTACACAGAACCAGACCGCCGGTTTTTTCCTCTGGCGGCGTCTCCAGTTCCGGTGTATCGGCGCGGTACAGCGTGAGCCCTTGTTCCCGGTCGTTTTTCACCACATAAAAGGCGATCCGGGCCGGTCCCTCATAGGAATCCGATTCGTCCACGGAGAGGTGTTTTGAAGAGACGAAAAGAAGGGTGTCCGCTTCTCTGCCGTCCAGTTCCTCGTTTTTCCCCAGGAATTCAACCATGCCGGGAGTGTTTCTGTTTTCAGGAGACGGTTCAGCGGAATTTGGAGGCAGGGCGCACTGAAGATCTTCGCGTATCCTTTCCATACTGATCCGCGCCATCTGGTAGATATCCGCTTCTGCTTCCGATTCAGTTATCTGGGCAATGGTTTTTGTGAAGGAGGCATAGATGAGCGAAAGAACAACGCCGAGAATGGCCATGGCGACCAGGATTTCCAGCAAGGTGAATCCTCTATCGTTTCCGGTGGCGGTTTCGGTCATGATATTCAAACGGCTGTCGGGATTCCGGACAACATTCGGAAATACGGGTCTGACCCGGTTTTTTTGAGGTGTCATGATTCCGGCGCAAAACGATATGCACGGAGCCTGTACGAGTAGCGGTCATTTTCTCCCCAGAAGATCGTCAAATCAATCTGTTTGAGATGCGGGGTTATATTTTCCGGGATATCCGATGAAGGCGTTTTAATAACGCTCTGCCAGCGGTAACCGGGGAAGTGTTCCCCGAAGTCGCCGGAGTCGGAAAAGAGATCCTCGGGATTTTCCGTTTCAATCTCGGCAATTTTTCGCTGCGCCAGAAGCGCGGCGGTTGTCTGAAACTTTGAGTCGCAGATCCGGGAAAGACTGCCGGACTGCGCGTCCAGAATTGCCATCAGGGTGATGGCGATAAAGGCCATGGCGACCATGACTTCCAGGAGCGTAAAGCCCGGGCATTTTGTGTGCATCGTAGTGCTCCCTCGGATTTTATGATGTTTCCGGAAACAGGTGTTCCCCGACTTTTTGCAAAGTTCACGAAAGGTCTTCGGACTCAACGTATTTTTCAACAACTTTGACACCCGGAAGAAACGTCCTCAGGAGGATGGTGAATTCCCTGCCGTCATCCGACTCCAGATGGATCGCGGTTTGCCTGACATATCCCTTCCGGTTGAACCGGATGGACACTTCTCCGGAAAGTATTTTTTCATTTCGACTGAAAGATATGTCGGCGATTCGAACGCCGTCAGGAAGATGTGTCGCGTTTTTGTCACGAAAGTCTTCCCGCCCCTCTCCGCCCATGTCCATGGTGCCGTACCAGTACATATTGGCGCTCAGATCGAAGACGAGCACCACGTTTACCTGCTCGCGCATGGCATCGGTCCTGATTTCGGCTATTCTGCCGGCCAGTTTCCGCGTGGCGCTTTTCAGGTTGTCTGTCAGAAGTGCGTCTCGAAAGCGCGGAGCAGTGATCGAAAACACCAGTCCGAGCAGTATCATGACGACAACCAGTTCAATCAGCGTGTAACCCTTTGAATTTGACGGCATGGGCACTCGACAAAAGGGAACCTCTTAAAAGTCCGGGGTAAAGTAAGACCTTTGAAAAGGGACCACTTTTGCACCAACCCGGCGCCTGCCTGTACGTTGCCTGTCTGCGTCCGCACGGGACAAGCAGGCACGCAGGCAGATCAGGCGCATCGTCCGGGATATTCGACTTGATTCGGCACAAAATCGGACATTTTTCAAAGGTCTCAAAGTCTCATGAAACCGTAAAAAGCGGTTTTTTATCAAGTCCGGTTTTTGGAACAGACCGGTTTGAATCAAGCCCGGCCGTCACGGATTCACTACCGGCGCAGAGATTTTATCTTTTTTATGGAGGTTAAACCTGGAATTTTTGAGAGGTTACAACTCATGTGGGAAGGTGACCGGATCCTTACTCAATTTCCCAGTTTGTGATATCGGCATTTTCTTCTTCCCCTCCCGGTTCCCCATCCGGGCCGTAGGACAGGAGGTCAAAACTGTCAGGATTATGAACGCCGGGGCACAGATAGATGTATTCGTTTCC
>CAYTJI010000393.1:0-2385 GCA_964438065.1 uncultured Desulfobacteraceae bacterium
CTTCGAATTTGACCGGCCTCTCAGAAAAAGAGGCGGATCTTCGGCCGTCTCTCAACCGGGCACCGGAAAACCCGCATCACATCCATTTGATGGGCATTTGTGGGACGGGGATGGCCGCGCTTGCCGGGATGCTCAAGCAGAAAGGCTACCGTGTGAGCGGTTGGGATCAGAATGTGTACCCGCCGATGAGCCTGTTTCTCGAATCACTTTCCATTCCGGTTTGTGCGGGTTACGGCGCGCGCAATCTTTCTCCGGAACCGGACCTGGTTATCGTTGGAAACGTGATTACGCGGAGGAATCCCGAGGCGGTTGCCCTTTCCCGCCTGTCTCTGCCTTACCTGTCGTTTCCGCAGGCCCTGAAACACTTTGCTTTCGGTGGGAAACAACCCATTGTCATCAGCGGCACGCACGGAAAGACGACGACATCCTCCCTGGCCGCATGGGTGCTTGAGGCAGCCGGCCTGGATCCGGGGTTCATGATCGGGGGAATCCCGATAAACTTCCAGTCCAATTTCAAGATGGGTGAGGGACCCTGGTTTGTCATTGAAGGAGACGAATACGACACGGCTTTTTTCGACAAGGGTCCTAAATTCCTGCACTATGATCCATGGATTTCCGTCCTGACCGGCATCGAGTTCGATCATGCCGATATTTACCGGGACCTGGAGCATGTGATTGAAAGTTTCAGAAAACTGATTGCCCGGGTTCCTGCACAGGGGCTTATCATCGCCAACAGCGACGATCCGGTGGTCCGGACCGAAATTCGTGCGGCCGGCTGCCGTGTTGTGACATACGGGTTTTCAGATGATGCCCGGTTCAGCGCAACGGATATCACCATCCGGGATGATTTCACGCAAATGAAAATCCGCAAGGCGGGAGAGGCATTCCTGCGGGTTTCAACCCCCCTGTACGGACGTCACAACATATCGAATCTCCTTTCTGTGGTTGCGCTGGCCGATTTCCTGGAAATTCCCGCGCCTGTCCTTGCTGATGCGCTACATTCCTTCGGGGGGATCAGACGAAGGCAGGAAATCGTCGGAGAAGAAAATGGCGTGCTTGTCCTGGATGATTTTGCCCACCACCCGACGGCTGTCAAAAAGACCGTTTCAGCGGTAAAGCAGAAGTACGGGGAACGCCGGTTGATTGCCGTGTTCGAACCCCGGTCCAATTCCAGCAGACGGAACGTCTTTCAGCAGACCTATGCCGCGTCCTTTGATGCCGCGGACGTGGTTATGATCCCGGAACCTTCCAGGATGGAGGGGATCCCTCCTGATGAACGTTTTTCTTCGGAGCGACTGGTGAAAGATCTTGAAAAAAAAGGCTTGCGCGCTTTGTCTTTCACCGATACCGACCGTCTGCTGGATGGGATGGTGGCGGAATGCCGTCCTGGGGATGTTTTTCTCATCATGTCCAATGGCGGATTCGATGATATCCACCGCAGGTTTTTGAAAAGGCTGAAAACATCCCGGTCATCGCGGTGCGGAACCGGAAAAGGATGCAGTGCTGCCTGAGAAGTTGTCAACGATATGAACCCAGCCCGGAATACTTCATCCAGCAGAGCCGCCGAAGGGCCGTTCAAAACGGGAAAAGTACTCATCCTTTCGAGCTGTCATTTCATTCATGATATTTATTCCAGCTTTCTTGCCCCCCTCCTGCCTTTTCTGATCGAAAAACTGTCCATGACCTTGGCCCAGGCCGGATTCCTTTCCACCGTGATGCAGATCCCCTCTTTATTGAACCCCTTGATCGGCCTTGTGGCCGACAGAAGAAGCGTCCGTTATTTCATCATATTTGCGCCGGCGACAACGGCCATACCGATGAGCCTGGCCGGTCTGGCCCCGAATTACGGCGTGCTCCTGGTGCTTTTCTTTATCACGGGTGTCAGTGTGGCTGTTTTCCATGTGCCTGCGCCCGTGATGATCGCTCATTTATCCGGAGACAGAAAAGGCAGGGGGATGAGCCTGTACATGACAGGGGGAGAACTTGCCCGGACGATCGGGCCGCTGGTCGCGGTCGGGGCAGTGTCTTTTTTCGGTCTTCAGGGTTTTTATCCCATAATGATCTTCGGAATCACGGCTTCTGCCTGGCTGTATTTCAGATTCCGCGACGTACCGGTCCACGGCAGCGGTTCAGACAGGGTTTCGCTCCGGGGGACCCGGCTGGAAGTCCGGCATGTCCTGCTTCCGCTGACCGCGATACTCATTGCCCGCGGATTCATGCACGCGTCAATGACGACCTTTCTGCCGACATTCATGAAGCAGGAGACCGGGAATATGTGGATTGCCGGGGTGGCCCTCAGTGTTCTGGAAGGGACCGGCGTCGTGGCTGTCCTTTGCTCAGGCACCCTGAGCGATTACATCGGCCGCAGAAAGATCCTTTTTTTCG
>CAYTJI010000394.1:0-2367 GCA_964438065.1 uncultured Desulfobacteraceae bacterium
TTCTGTACATGATATGGAAAATAATATGTGGATAATGCTGGAAAATCCGGTGTAGCCTGGAACTGCGACCCAATATTTCACACAATGTCAATAAATTCAATAAGTTACGTAGTTTTCATAGGCCTTTCCCGTGACGCTCATGCACTGAAAGGGAGACTCCTGACCCCGTGACAGAATCTTTTCTGTCTGTCTCCTTTGTGATGATCCGGATTGTGGCCTATCCCGCCACAGTGGCCAAGCAAGAAGTCAGAGCCCGTCGGAATCCGGCGATGAATACCGGAAGCGAACTTCAATCGCTGTGGAAAATTTCTTGACTTACAGCCGGATTCATGGCATGAATCCCTCCGAAATTAACGACGGCAATGAAGTCTGCCGGAATTGCTTTGGCCCATAACTTAAGATACGAATGTTGCCTGGCTGATGACTTCTACCTATTTGGGCATGCTGAGACGGTTTTTTCAACGACCGTGACAGGCATACTTGCAGGGTAGAGGCTCAACATCGAGGCTTAGAATCCTGCCCAAATGAATTGAGCAGGATTTTTTTGTGTCATGGGTCCATATCCCTCAAGGCTCGAACACAGAGCATCCTGTTGCGGCACTGCTGCGATTATCCCTGACCGCCAACCATTTACTACATAAATAAATATGGGGAGGAAATTTTATGGCAGCCAGTCTGGCACTCATTATTGTATTTGGTCTCACGGCCGATTACTGCTTCAGGAAAATAAAACTGCCGGGTCTGGTTGGAATGCTCATCATCGGTATTCTGTGCGGGCCGTATGTGATCAATCTCATCTCACCTGAAATGATGGCTGTCTCGTCTGATTTCAGGAAAATCGCCCTGATCGTTATTTTGCTTCGGGCCGGGTTTGAACTCCGCCGGGACACCCTGAACCGGGTAGGTCGTGCTGCCCTCCTGATGAGCGCAATTCCCGCACTGCTTGAAATCGCGGGCGTTATTCTTGTCGCGCCCGGATGGCTTCATATCAGCTATATCGAAGCGGCCATACTGGGTGCCATCCTCGGAGCCGTCTCCCCTGCGGTCGTTGTCCCGCTGATGATCGATTTCATGGACCGCGGAAGGGGTTCGAAAAAAGGCATTCCCACGCTGATACTGGCAGCATCGTCTATTGACGATGTTTTTGTCATCGTTATTTTCACCATTTTTCTCGGCATGTACGGCGGGGGTTCCGTTAATCTCTGGGCAAAATTGGGTGAGATTCCCGTGTCCATCACCCTGGGTATCCTTGTGGGCATCATTCCGGGCTACATCCTGTACTGGCTTTTCACCCGTTATGACTGGAACACGCCGAAACGAACGCTCATCGTCCTTGGTGTCGCGATACTCCTGACCGCCCTGGAATCCTATTGCGAAAAATGGGTGCCGGTAGCCAGCCTCCTTGGGGTCATGGCGATGGGGTTCATCATCCTTGAAAAATCAGAGCCTATCGCCCACATCATCTCGCAGAAACTGAAGAAGCTCTGGGTTTTTGCCGAACTCCTTCTTTTTGTACTGGTCGGCGCTCAGGTCAATATCCATGTGGCCTGGAATGCCGGCCTGGCCGGGACAATGGTTATTTTCGTGGGACTGATCTTCAGAAGTGTCGGCACGTATCTGTGTCTCCTCGGGACGCCTTTTACGTTGAAAGAAAAACTTTTCTGTGTGGTCGCATATGTACCGAAAGCCACGGTTCAGGCCGCCATAGGGGCGGTTCCTCTTGCGGCTGGTGTGGCCGCAGGAGACCTGATCCTCGCTGTTGCCGTGCTGTCCATCCTCTTGACCGCGCCCCTGGGCGCCATTGGCATCATGATAATGGGAGAGAAAATCCTGGACCAGGGCGAGCGTTCGGCTTATCGGTTCAAGGACCTGAGAGAAAGATTTGGTCTTCCGCACGTAGGTGAGCGGGTACACGACAAGCGCCATGGCACGGTGTGGAAAGTGATCGAAGAAAAGGAAATGTGGTTCGCAGATCCGGCCACGAAACCGGATAAAACATCTCCCCAGGTCATCCCCGCCATATGCCTTCGTTTCTGGAATGAACACAAAGCATCCGGGAACGGCCCTGACGGGGAAACAATCTGGCGTCGCTACAGCGAGAAAGATCCTTTGTTCAAAAATGATTGGGAGATCGTTTACGACTGGTAAAAAACTTGATCTTGGCCAAATCCCGCCATGGCGGGACTCATTTCTGGATGGACACTAACTAGTTGTTTTACTTGTTAAGTGGTGGTTTTTCAGCTTCATTTTGTAGCCATGTATATCGGTCAGATCCGGAGAAATAAAGGATTGACATTGAAATTCCGTACATCATATGGAACCTAAATCCTGCAAGCGTCGAGTTTGCCGAAGACCTGCCTGCAGCAG
>CAYTJI010000395.1:0-2354 GCA_964438065.1 uncultured Desulfobacteraceae bacterium
TTAACGGGACAGGCAGGCATATGCTTGATATTCCAAGGATTATTTTTTTCGCGCAGGCCGGCGCCAAGCAGGTTGCAAGAATGGTCGTTTTTCAAAGGTCGCGGGACATGAACCGGGTGCTGCGTCACTGTTTTCTGAAGGCATTGTCAAATGACTCGCACACAACCCCGTGTTATTATTGCCGCATTAAAGGGCGGTTCCGGCAAGACAATCCTGACTATGGGACTTGTCTCGGCATGGCGGGAAAAGGGTTGCAGCATCGCCCCTTTCAAGAAGGGACCGGATTTCATCGATGCGGGATGGCTGTCATTCTCCGCCCGGCGGGAGTGCCATAATCTGGACAATTTCCTGATGACAAATGACCAGATCCTGTCCTCCTTTTTCAGAAACTCAAATAATGCAGATGTGGCCCTTATTGAAGGAAACCGCGGGCTTTACGACGGCCTCGACGTGGTGGGCTCCTGTAGCACAGCCGCACTGGCGAAACTTCTCAGGGCCCCGGTTGTAATTATCGTTGATGTAACCATGGCAACCCGCACGGTGGCGGCCATGATAAAGGGATGTCAGGCTTTTGATCCGGATCTGAATATTGCGGGAGTCATCCTGAACCGGGTTGCCGGCCCGCGCCAGGAAAAACTCATCCGGGATGCCGTTGTACGATTCTGTGGAATTCCTGTTGTCGGAGCGGTTCCCAGGCTGAAACACAATCCGTTTCCGGAAAGACATATGGGCCTTGTCCCGTTTCAGGAAAGAAGCCACGCAGAAAAGGCCATATCCCGGACCCGGAATATTGTTCAGGAAAACCTCCGGATGGATGAAATCTGGAAAATCGCTCATCAGGCGGACAGCATCCATTTTTTACCCGGGATGCGGGAGGAACCGCCCCGTTCCAACCCGGATGAAAACGCCCCGCGCATTGGTTTTATCCGGGACAATGCCTTCTGGTTTTATTACCCCGAAAACCTCGATCAGCTCAGGCATATGGGCGCTGAACTAGTGGAAATCAGTGCGATTTCTGACCGAGAACTGCCTCACCTGGATGCCCTTTATATGGGAGGGGGCTTTCCGGAAACCCAGGCACAGGCCCTGACTGACAATTCTATGTTCCGGGAATCACTGAAAGAACGGATTGAAGAAGGTCTTCCTGTTTATGCCGAGTGCGGTGGCTTTATGTACCTTGGAAAAAGCCTGGTCGTACACGGAAACACATACCCTATGGCAGGCGTACTTCCTGTCGTGTTTATTCTTCATCAAAAACCTCAGGGTCACGGATACACACTCCTTGAGGCAACCGGGGCGAATCCCTTCTATTCACCGGGACAAACGGTAAAGGGGCATGAATTTCATTATTCCAGACCGGTAATCACCGACGACAGGGGTTTGCGTTTTGTTTTCAAGGTAAAGCGCGGCAACGGGATTATTGAACGAAAGGAAGGAATTTCTAAAAAAAACCTTCTGGCTACCTATTCCCACATTCATGCAGGCGGCAACCCCGGATGGGCGGAAAATTTCTTTAAGGCAGCCCTTGAATTTAAGGAAAAACAAATATTTTTCAGGAAAATGCAAAACAACGATTGACAAAGCAGAATGAATACTTTAAATCCTATTCACTTAAATTTAATGATGTTCCAAAAGAATTCTCAAACAGGCGGCACAGCAAAAAGCGCAAGATCAAGGCGCGCAAATCTTTAGGAATCTCCGAAAGCGGGATCTTCGACAGGCGTACTTAGATGTGCGCCGCAGTGACTGAAGATGCAGCGCAACGCAGATATTGGACTTTTTACGAAGCCGTCAAAGATATCTGCCATAAAAACCAGGAAAATTATGGGTGGGAGATATAATATCTTCAAGAAAAATCTAAGGGAGGTTAAGAATTATGCCAGAGGTAGAATTTGAAGGGAAAACCTACAATGTTGATGAAGACGGCTTTATTGACGATTTCAATAACTGGGATGAAGGGTGGATGAAGTATGTCAAAACACAGGAAGGTATCGAGGAACTGACCGATGAGCACTACAAAGTCGTCGAGGTGCTGCAGGACTATTACAAGAAAAACGGGATTGCCCCGATGGTCAGAATCCTTTCCAAGGTTACGAAATTCAAACTGAAATACATTTATGAGCTGTTTCCATCCGGACCGGGTAAGGGCGCTTGTAAAATGGCGGGTCTGCCAAAACCCACAGGTTGCGTCTAATCCCAACCCGCACGGGATTTTTCAGAAGAGGCACAAAAGTATATTTCTGTGCCTCTTCTGTTTCAGAGTATGAGACCTTTGAAAAGCTACCGATTTTGCACCAACTCGGCGCCTGCCTGTGCGTTGTGCCTGTCTGCCGTCCAAACGGGACAGGCAGGCA
>CAYTJI010000396.1:0-220 GCA_964438065.1 uncultured Desulfobacteraceae bacterium
TCCGTTTTTTCATCATTAATGTTCAACCTCCTTTTTGATTTTTCGTTTCTTCAATCCGAGCAACCCTACAAGACCGGAACCCAGAAGCAGCAGAGAACCCGGGATGGGCACCTGAGCACTTTGGTTGATCACGCCAATGGCATCCAGATCAAACCCGGCGCTTCCCACGGTGGGGTAAGGGTCGTAGATCACATTGCCGTCAGAATCCAGATAATTACCA
>CAYTJI010000396.1:230-2332 GCA_964438065.1 uncultured Desulfobacteraceae bacterium
CATAAATCACCCCGCCATACGTGTCCAGGCATGTTCCATCTCCAACAATGTCCACAATTCTCACCCATCCGATGTGATCCACATCCAGACCGGTCGCAGGGCTCAGGGATGACAGATCAAACGGTGTGCCATAACCCTGTCGGTATTTGCCGGCAAGTCCTGTAATATTTGTCGGATCCATTGCACCGAATCCTCCCACCGGACCGGATGTCAATGAATTATTGGCAAACCTGAAAAAATCCGTGCCGTTGGATGACACCTCAACATATCCCAGTTCCAGGAAGGTATCACTGAAGGCGTTTTCAAACACGGCAAAATCATAACCCGCTCCATCTCTGATGGGAGAGTCGAAGGTCATGGTAATTTCACCCCCACGGCCCAGGCAGACGATATCATCGGAATTGCCCACTGCCTTGCCCACTGCCTTTTCCGGGGTCTTCCAGCCCTTATCCACCTCGGCTCCCGGGTCGTAGTTTTCCCATCCTGTGGCCCAGCCCACAAAAGCCGGGTCATCCATATGAATGGCCGTAGAGTCGGGCTCACCTGCAGCCGGCGCATAGGGGCCGGCAGACGCAAAACAGGTGAAAGTGAGATTCAACAGGAATACCCATGCAATAAAAGATAAATTTTTCATTTTTCCTCTTCTTTCTCAATAGGCTTGGCTTATTGTTTGAAAGTCCGGCCTGTTCGCTGCTTGAAAACCCGTGCAAATTGATATCTGCTCATGCAGATTTCATGGATACCTGCACAAGCGTGATCTGCTGATCATGATTTTTTCCATAAAGTCCAACATGTTCTCAATATTATCTGAATCCGGGTTGTTCATCGGACACCATGGAACCCTTTCTCAACAAAAAACATGTCCGTTTTTTTAATTGAGAGAATGAGGAAAACCGTTCAGCGCGAATATCGGCGAATCCGGACATGTTTCAGCCCTGTTCATCATGTTGATGGCATCGGCATTTTTTTTCACCCAGTGTTTAAAATTCCTTGCCAGACTCGGATCGTTGAAAATCCAGGTTTCTCCTATAAATTTAAGTTCCTCAATTACACGCCAATACAAATGCATCGCTTGTTCCCTTTCCGTTGATGGACAGTGAAGAAATTTTCTTCTGATACCTAAAACCAGCATGAACTGTTTTCAAAAAAGAAAGTTATGTTTTTAATATCAGCGAGTTATGAGAAGGCCGGGCTTGCGTGTCCCGCATCAATCCGAATGCGGCCGTAAAGGCTGCGGTTTTTGAAAACACTTTACCCTGCGGGAGCGCCGATGTTATCCCGCCTGGAGGCGGGACGGTGTCGGCAAGGATTTGACGTATCGTCGAACATCTGCACCCTTGCCGCCTTGCACCTGCCTGCTGCAGGCAGGTCTTCGGCGATAAGTTTTGATGAAGCCGTCAGGTCTTCATCCCCCGGCATATTCGGCGAGCTTTTCGGGAAAGGACTCGATCGAATCCAGGCTCATTACGGAAGGACAGCCGGACAGGACAGCTGTCTTCTCAAGATATGCCTTTTTCCCAACCGTTATGACCTTGATGCCGGGATGATGATTGCATGACTCTCTTACAATATTCACTTTCAAGTGGACGGGAATGGACAGATCGACAACAATCATGGTAAAGGAATCGTTTGCAATGGCCTTCCCTGCCGAAAATATGTTGGGATACCATACGGGTATCATGCGACATCCCCTGACATGATACTGCAGAAAATTCCGTCTGTCCGGATTGTCACTGACAATCAGCACACGATTGTTTTCCATCAACACCTCCTCCGTAGTTATTTATAAACGCCGGATGTCACCCCAGCGCTGACCAAAAAAAATCCCCGGACTGAAAAATCAATCCGGGGATGTCCCTTTTTTATCCTCAGGATCACAGCAAACCTCAATCCGCGAAGGTTCTCTATCCAGGCAGGTCTTCTGACTTACCCACCCTTTTGACTGCCTTCCCATCCGGGAATATCCGGACAGTGACACACAAAGGTCAAAAGGGTCCTTTCCTGAAAGAAAAGGCGGGATCACAGCGGCGGGCCCGTCCCCGATTTTCACGGGGTTCCCTATTAAGCTCACAAGGAGCACCTGAATCTGGTTGTTTTTTACC
>CAYTJI010000397.1:0-2327 GCA_964438065.1 uncultured Desulfobacteraceae bacterium
GGCCATAAAGGCTGCGGTTTTTGAAAACAGTTTACCCCGCGGGAGCGCCGATTTTGCCGAAGACCTGCCTGCTGCAGGCAGGTCTTCGGCAAACGCGACGCTTGCAGGATTTAGGTGAAACGTTTTGAACCTCCTCATTGGCAGAAATAAAGGAGTGTTATGTCATCATCTGTTATTTCCGTCATATGGACACCGAACACGGCGTTTATTTTATCCTGAGAAAATGCCTCGGACGGAGATCCCTTAAAGAACACTTGCCCCTCGTTAATAATAGAGATGGTGTCGCAATACCTTCTGGCCATGTTCAGATCATGGACGCTGACCAGTATGGTCTTTCCGTCGGCCTTGAGGTCCCGGAGCAGATCCAGGATGCAGAGTGCGTGTTTGATGTCAAGATCGGATGTCGGTTCGTCCAGCAGGATCAGAGATGCTTCCGTGGACAGGGCCCGGGCGATGATGGATAACTGTGATTCACCCCCGGACAGTTCATTGATATTGCGGTCTCTCAGTTCGTGGATCCGGGTGATGCGTAATGCCCGGTCAATAATATCGTGGTCTCTGCGGGTCAGGGCCTGAAAACGTCCGAGGTGAGGATGCCGGCCCATGGCCACAATATCATAGACGGAAATGGGAAAACTGATTCGTACATTCTGGGGAACCAGGGTTACGATTGTACTCAGCCGCTTTCTGGGTATGTCACGGTAGTCTGCACCGTCAATAAAAATATTGCCCGACTGAGGTTCCCATATCCTGGCGATATTTTTCAGCAGGCTTGACTTTCCGGCCCCGTTCGGTCCGATGATCCCGTGAATTTTGCGGGCCTCGAAGTCAATCGAGATATCGTTCAAAATAACTTTTTCACCGAGACGAAAGTGAAGATTTTCGATCCTTACCATATGGGTTTCACTTGTGATCGGTTAAGCAGATGGCCCTATCCGGTATAAACCCATTTCAGAACCGGGGCGGTTTTCCCGCCATGACGGAGATGAACAGGAGATCATGCCGGGGGCAGGAACTTTTCCTGAAGCGGTACAATGTATGTTTCTGTTTTCAATGTGTTAAGTCTTCAACCGATTCCTGGTAACCGCTTCGACCTGGGCTTTCGCGGAAGATACTTCTGCATCAAACAACTACCTGAAGCTCGAATTTTATCAACCATTGCCGGTTGTTGGTCAAGTTCTTTTCATACTGGGGGCTGTTTGTGCCATAAAAATTGGATTTCCAACGAAACGCCTAACCGCTAATAAATTTCGTTGCTCAGAGGATGCCGCTTGCGGCATGAACCAGCTTTTTATGAAGCCGTCAGGCTTGACTCGACTATGGATTCAAATTATCATCGTGGCGGTTGTTTTAAGAAAACCTGAATCCTGCAAGCGTCGCGTTTGCCGAAGACCTGCCTGCAGCAGGCAGGTGCAAGGCGGCCAGGGCGCAGACGTACGACGATACGTCCAGTCCTTGCCAATGCCGCAGATTCGGCAAACGCGACGCTCCCGCGGGGTAAACTATTTTCCAAAACCCGAGACTTTAGGGCCGCATTCGGATTGATGCGTGACATGCAAGCCCAGTATTCACGTAACTGGCTGATATTAAACCATAACATCATTTTTTGAAAACAGTTTATGCAGGTTTTAGGGGAAAAATACTGAGCAAGAAGGGGGGGCACATGCAGGTACTGATTGTTTTTTATTCAAAAGGCGGAAATACCAAAAAACTGGCTGAAGCGATTGCCGGGGGGGTGGAACAGGTGGCCGATGTCAAGGCCGTTCTCAAGGGGACAGACGAGGTGACAGACAAGGATTTTCTGGAATCCGACGGGATTATCGCCGGGTCCCCCGTCTATTTTGGTGTCATGGCGGCAGAGTTGAAGAGGGTCTTTGATCAGTTCGTCGGTATCCGAAAGAAAATGGAAGGTAAGGTCGGTGCCGCATTTACCACGTCGGGTGATCCTACAGGAGGAAAAGAGACGACCATGATGTCCATTATTCAGGCACTGCTGATTTATGGAATGGTCATTGTGGGGGACCCGATCTCTGCTTCCGGACATTACGGCGTTGCCTGTGTAGGGACGCCCGACGACAAGGCTGTGTCCAATGGCGCGAAACTTGGCAAACGTGTCGCAGAACTGGTAAAAAAACTCTGTACGGAATAACAGGGCTGTTGATCTTGGATAAAGATTTCCTGAAAGACCTTCTGGTTCGGGTGAGCAGAGGGGAAATCAATGTTGAAGAGGGTCTTGAAAGACTGAAGGGGTTTCCTTTTGAGAATCTCGGCTTCGCCTGTGTTGATCATCACCGGAGCCTGAGAAGAGGGCTTTCAGAGGTAATATT
>CAYTJI010000398.1:0-2326 GCA_964438065.1 uncultured Desulfobacteraceae bacterium
GAAAAGAACTCTCACGGATACAGGAGGAGCTGAACCAGCGGCACGTGGCACGCCGTGAAGAAGAAGCATATTTTCAAAAGAAACAACTGGAACTAAAAGAGTCAGAAGAGGAATTCGATCGCCTGCGGGATGAAATGGCAAAGCTCAAGGCGGACTATCGGATTTTTGAAGAAGAACAGCGAAGCCTGGCCCGGGAAATGGAAAGGCTGGACGCCTATGCCGATGACTCGCTCAAACGCAGGCAAAAGATTGAAGAAGAGATCGCTCACGGCCGCACGCGGTGCGAGGCATGTGAAAGAAGAAAAGCGGAACTCAGGTTGGAGCTAAGGGATGCGTATGACCGGTTGAAGGAGGCGGAAAGGGATGTCAAACAGGCGGAACGTATGCGCCAGGACTTCCAGGCTGAAATCAAAGAAAAAGAAGACCGGGCGGATCAAATGCGGGAACAACTGGATGATCTGAAGGAGAAAATCAGCAGGGCCCGCATGGAGCATTCGGAGATTACCTTTAAAATGAATAACCTGTCCGAGATGGTCAGGGAAAAATTCAGCCTGAGCCTCAGTGATATCCATGAAAAATATATCGTCGAGGACTTTTCCCGGTCCGAGGCGGAAGAAGGCATCGCTCATCAGAAAACGTTGCGTCAGAAGCTGGGGGAGGTAAATCTTGTGGCCATCAAGGAACACGAAGCCTTGAAGGAACGCTATGAATTCATCACGAGTCAGAGGGAAGACCTGCTCAGGTCCATAGAATCCCTGAGAACCGCTATTCAGAGACTCAACCGGACTTCACTCGATAAATTCAGAAAAGTTTTCCACGAGGTGGATCAGAAATTGAAAGAGGTCTTTCCGGTCCTGTTCAATGGGGGGACTGCCGGGCTCAGGTTGACAGACGAAACGCACCCGCTCGAAAGCGGGGTCCTGGTGGAAGTCCGGCCCCCGGGCAAGAAGCTGAGTCATATGGGGCTGCTTTCCGGTGGGGAAAAGGCCCTGGTGGCCATGGCCCTGCTTTTTGCCATTTACCTGATCAAGCCCAGTCCGTTCTGCCTCCTTGATGAAGTGGATGCGCCTCTTGATGAGGCCAATATTGACCGGTTCAACAACCTTCTGACAAAAATCAAACAGGCATCGCAGGTCATTGTGGTTACCCACAGCCGGCGGACCATGGAGATCGTAGACCGTCTGTTCGGGATTACCATGGAAAACGCCGGTCGATCAAAAGTCGTCTCAGTGGATATTGCCGGCATACATGAACAGAACTCGGGCCGCCCGATGAATATTCAGCCGGGATTGAACTGAATGAGTCGGAGGCCTTTGCCGGAGGACATCTTGAACACTTACCGGGCGAGTACGGTTTTTTGAAATTATGGTCAGGTTCTTCAGGAAAAAATCAAAGGAAGAAAAAGAAAAGCAGATCCCTGCCGTTGAGAACGTCGGCCTGATCCGACGTCTCAGCCAGGGGCTTTCAAAAACAAGAGCCGCCTTTACAGAAAAGCTGGACCGGCTTTTCCTGGGGAAAAAAGAAATCACCGAGGAACTCCTGGATGAACTGGAGGAAGTGCTTTTCACATCGGACATCGGTGTTTTGACCACCCAGGAACTGATCGATTCGGTCAAGGGAAAAGTAGCCCGAAAAGAACTGAAGGATCCGGAAAAGCTCAAGGAGGCCCTGAGGCAGGATATCCTTTCCTTCCTGGATGTGCCCGTCGGGGTTCATTCCGAACCCGGGCCGGGTGAACCCCGGGTGATCCTGGTTGTCGGCATCAACGGGGTTGGAAAAACCACGACCATTGGTAAAACCGCACACAATTTCAAGGCAGAGGGGAAACATGTCATGCTGGTGGCCGCTGACACCTTCAGGGCTGCTGCGGTTGAACAGCTGTGCGTTTGGGGTGACAGGGTCGGTGCGGAAGTCATCAAACAGGACATCGGTGCCGACCCTTCCGCTGTTGTATTCGACGCCCTGAGTGCGGCCCTTTCAAGAAAAACAGATATCGTCCTGATCGATACGGCCGGCAGACTTCACACCAAAAAAAATCTCATGGAAGAACTGAAAAAAATCTATCGCGTGGCCGACAAAAAACTCCCCGGGGCACCGCACGAAGTGTGGCTTGTCCTGGATGCCACCACTGGCCAGAATGCCATCTCTCAGGCTGAAATGTTTCATGAGGCTCTCGGGATCACCGGCATTGTCCTGACCAAACTGGACGGCACAGCTAAAGGCGGCATTGTGATCGGAATCTCTCATCAGCTTGGAATTCCCATCAAGTATATCGGGATCGGAGAAAAAATGACCGACCTTCAGCCGTTTGACCCGTCGGAATTCG
>CAYTJI010000399.1:0-2316 GCA_964438065.1 uncultured Desulfobacteraceae bacterium
CATCCAGGGGGATTTCGGGGCCTGCTTCATCATGGTGAATTTCGCCCTTGAAAAAGGGCTGGTCCCGGTCTACTCCACCACGAAACGGGAGGCCGTGGAGGAACACCTGGCGGACGGATCGGTCAGCCTCAGGCACGTGTTCCGGCACCGGGCCTTCCGAAGGTACGGGGAGTGAGAGGGAGTTGAACACCCCCGCAACAAGGGATATAATTAAAGAAAGTTTGACTCGGAAAACGCTCAATTCAGGCAACGTAAGGTTTCAGGCGTCTGCACTCTCCGGGCATTCGGCCCTGTTGATTCGCAAAGGATCCCGTGGATGAAAACATGAAAGGAGAAATAGCCGATGAAACTGAAAGCGGTCTTTGAACCGGCAAAAGAAGGGGGATACACCGTATATGTGCCGTCCCTTCCGGGGTGTGTCTCCGAAGGCGACACGTATGAAGAGGCCGTTAAAAACATCAAGGAGGCCATCGAGCTTTATCTCGAACCGGATGAGGATGATCTTTTTGAATACCGGCACTTGAAAGTGGCGGAGGTGGTTATATGACGAAACTCCCTGTTTTGTCGGGAAAAGCACTTATTCATGCGTTACGAAATTACGGGTTCCTGGTGGAACGGCAAAAGGGTTCCCATGTCCGTCTCAAATTCAAAACCATCGGCAGGACGGTTAAACTGACTGTTCCTCTTCATGATCCGCTCAAGAAAGGAACCTTGAAAAGGATCTTAAAGGATGCGGGGATAAACGCGGAAGAACTGGTCGGATTGCTGAAAAGGTAGGGTAAAACAGGATTCATCTCAGGTTGGGGACAGGGTATGAGCCGGGTGTATCTCTCGTTTCTGGGTCTTGGGACCTATAAAAAGGAAAAAGACGTTTTTGAATACAATCCTGCAGTATATGAGATCGCCGGGAAAAAATCCGCCGTAACGGAATTTGTTCAGGCCGCAGAGATGCAGATACTTGGGGCGGATAAGTTTGACAAGCTCATCATCGTCGCCACTCAAAAATCGTTTGACACCCATTTTGCCGATCTTCGCAGGCAACTGAAAAATACCGGTGCAGGGGATATCGTCCCCGTCATCATCAGCGAAGACATGTCGCCCAAGGGCCAGTGGGAATGGTTTGAACGGATTCTGGCCCACATTGATCACGGGGCCGAATTGACCATCGACCTCACGCATGGTTATAGATCCATTCCCATCGTTTTCTCGACAGCCGTCAATTTTCTCCAAAAATCCAGGGACATCACCATAGGTGCGGTTTACTACGGCGCATATGACAAGAACAGGAATCTCACTCCCATAGTGGACATGAAAGAATTCTTCATGATCAACGAATGGGCCGAGGCCGTGAGCCGACTGGTTGAAGACGCGGATGCACGAAAACTGGCGCAAGTTGCCGAAACCACATCAAGCTTCCAGGCAGGCGAACTCAACGACCCGGATATCATTCAGGCCTTTGAAGACCTCACCAACACCATCCGGAACGTCGATGTCAACAATGTGGCTGAAAAGGCCGATGCCGCCCTTCGACTTGTTGAGAAAAAAGAACGCCGGGCTTCGGTAACAGGTAAAATTCTGCTTAAACTGGTCAGAGATAAATTTGCATCGCTCGTGATGTCGGCACCGTTAAGCGGTAAATATGAGAGGCCCTATTTCAGGCTTCAACTCGAAATCATCCGATTGCTGCTGGAACATAAACTCTACATGCAGGCATTCACCGTCATGAGGGAGTTCGTTGGATCCATCGGCATGATAGAGGTGGAAAAGGCCGGGGTGAACAACGCCAAGGGCCGGGCACGGAGAAAGATGTTCGCCGAGGTCTTTGTGAACATGTTCCAATTTCAAGAATCCGAATGGAAATTTCACGGCGAGGCGGAAAAGGCGAAAGACAGGCTTATGCCGTTTTACAACAAATTGAAGCATACGGGGATCGAATCAAGGATCAGGGACTTTTCAAAACAATTATCCGACTATAGAAACGGATTTGATCATGCATGGACCCTGAAGCCCGGGGCGGCTTCGGATGTGGAAGAGGTGGGGTCCAGGATTTACGAAGAATTGAAAACGGTTTTTCAGCTTTTAGCGCAAAAAGGCATATTGTCCTGAAATCGAGCAACCTTCCGAAAAATGGCGGTATTTCCCGCGGGTTCCGGTAATCCGCCCTTCCCCAACCCCCTAACCCCTCTCCTCTCTGATCCCTATTCCCTGCATTCTCCCCCCCTTCCTCTCTAACCCCTAACCCCTTCCCGTTTTCCTCCTCCTGCTTTTGAAGATTTCCGGCATCAAATCCCTAAGCGATTAATGAATATCGGGAAC
>CAYTJI010000400.1:0-2288 GCA_964438065.1 uncultured Desulfobacteraceae bacterium
GACACGCATCGATTCGGATGCGGCCATAAAGACTGCGGTTTTTGAAAATAGTTTACCCTCCGGGAGCGCTGATTTTATCCCGCCTGGAGGCGGGACGGCGTTGGCAAGGACTTGAAGTATCGTCGCCTTGCACCTGCCTGCTGCAGGCAGGTCTTCGGCAAACTCGACGCTTGCAGGGTTTAGGTGATATTGGGAAAGAATTCAACCGGGCTTTAGCCTTTGTCTCAATGCCGATCGCGGAATAAGGGACTCAGGAATTTTTCATTTTCCATGCCCTGAGAATATTTTTTAGGAGGACACATTGTCTCGTCTGAAAGAAAAGTACATTGCAGAAGTCGTCCCTGCCATGATGAAGGAATTCCAGTACAAGAGTATCATGAGTGTGCCGAAAATAGAAAAAGTCACCCTGAATATGGGCCTGGGAGAGGCCATACAGAACATCAAAGTGCTGGATTCGGGTGTAGATGAACTGACAATGATTGCCGGTCAGCGGGCCCTGGTCACCAAAGCGAAAAAGTCCATCGCCGGTTTCAAACTGCGGCAGGGAATGCCGATCGGCTGTATGGTGACCCTGCGTCGTGAGAAGATGTATGTGTTTCTGGACAAGCTTTTCAATGTCGCCCTGCCGCGAGTAAGAGACTTCAGAGGTCTTTCGGACAAGTGCTTTGACGGTCGGGGCAATTGTACCATTGGGATCAAGGAGCATATTATTTTTCCTGAGGTTGACTACGATAAGGTTGATCGGATGAAGGGCCTGAATATTACAATCGTAACTACCGGCAGGAATGATGCCGAAGGCCTGTATCTGCTGAAACATCTGGGGATGCCCTTCCGAAATTGACAGGGGGTAATTTTGGCAAAAAAATCACTGATTGCTAAGGCAAAAAGAAAACAGAAATTTTCGGTTCGTCAGTACAACAGGTGCCCGATCTGCGGGCGAAGTCGAGCCTACATGAGAAAATTCGGGATCTGCCGTATCTGTTTCAGAACACTGGCCTCGAGAGGAGAACTCCCGGGAGTCGTTAAATCAAGCTGGTAAGATATGGGGAAGGTCCTTTTTTGGTAACCAAATGAGGAGCAGGACGAATGACAATGACTGATCCAATTGCAGATATGTTGACAAGAATCAGGAATGCCCTCAAAGCCTCGCATGAAGAGGTGGATATTCCCAGTTCCAAGTTGAAGATCAACCTGGCAAAGATTCTCAAGGCTGAAGGCTGTATCAGGAATTTCAAAATCATTGCAGATGGGCATCACAAGAAAATCAGGATATTCTTGAAATATGACCAGGAAGGCGTTCCCGTTATCAGCGGTCTCAAAAGGGTCAGTAAACCCAGTTGCAGGATCTACAGAAAATGCAATGATATTCCCAAGATATTAAACGGGTATGGTATCAACATCGTTTCCACTTCAAAAGGTCTGTTAACGGACAGAGAGGCCCGGAATCTTAATGTTGGTGGGGAGATCATCTGTTCCCTGTGGTGAGGTTCCTGCCTGGCGATAGCATCATGCCATCGACCTGTTGAGGAATACAAAACCAGAGGAATAACCGGAGGTTTTACATGTCACGTATAGGCAAACAGCCTATTCCAATACCCGAAGGGGTTGAAATCAAACTGGAGGGGGATGTTATTGCGGTAAAAGGGCCGAAGGGAATGCTGGAACGGCGGATTCACCCGAAGGTACAGGTACAAGTAGATCCCGGGCATCTGATCGTCTCGGTTGCCGAACAGAGCAGGGAAGCCAGATCATACCATGGCCTTTTCAGAGCGCTGATCGCCAATATGGTAACGGGCGTTACAAACGGATTTGAGAAGAATCTCGAAATTGTAGGCATCGGGTACCGCGCTGAGCTGAAAGGCAGGACGGCGGTTCTTCACTTGGGCTACTCACATCCGATCCACTTTGATTTGCCGGACGGGATAGACGCCAAGATAGACAAAACGAAAATTACCCTGAGTGGTATCAACAAGGAACTGCTGGGTGAAACCGCAGCCAAGATCCGAGGGTTTAGGAAACCCGAACCGTATAAAGGAAAGGGAATTAAATATACTGACGAAATTACCCGGAGAAAGGCAGGAAAATCCGGTGCGGTTAAGTAGTTTCCATCCATAAGCGGCCTTTTTGCGCAATCTCTGCGTCAATCCGCGGGATCACTTGCCTGGCTGTGCATGCCTGCACGCAGACAGGTGCGGCGTACCGGATGTACGCCTCCGAATAATCCCTTGATTTACCTGGCCTTGCGCAAAAATTCGCATTTCCGGATCGGAAACTCACCCGTGCCCCGA
>CAYTJI010000401.1:0-2287 GCA_964438065.1 uncultured Desulfobacteraceae bacterium
CTTTTCGAGCAGCCGGAAAAACACGAATCTTTTCATTTTCATTACCCCGCATATCGTTGAAAACCCGGAGGAAGCAGAAAAGATTTACAGGCAGAAAAAATCGGAGATGAAGCGCATCCGGGAAGAAGGGGTTATCAAGATGTACAAAACCCGCCACGATAACAGTGGAACGACCCTCAAAGAAAAGGCGCATCCCGTAAAAGAAGAACACGACGATTAATCTTTTGGAGGCCGTCAACCCCCGTCCATATCATCATGAAATCCATCGGCGCCATATTGTCTGAGACCTGTGGCCTTTCAAAGGAGGCCCTGAACGAAGCACTCAACGTGCAGGCTGAAAAAGGAGGCCGTATCGGAGAGATCCTTGTCCGACGGAAGGCCATCCTGGAAGCGGATCTCTTGAAGGCCCTGGGGGCCCAGCTGGATCTGCCTGTTGTGTCATCCCTGCCTCTCGAAGGCCTCGACACGGAATTCACAAGAAAGGTGCCTATCCAGTTTCTGAAAAAATACAGGATGGTGCCGGTGATCAATGCAGATAAAAGTTTCATTGCCGTGAATGACCCGCTCCTTTTTCAACCCTCGGACGACCTGCGTCTTCTCCTGGGTCTGGACGATGCGCCGATCGTGCTTGCCCCGCATTCCGAGATCCTGTCCATTATCAATTTCGCGTATGACATGAGCGGTGATTCGGCCGAACAGGTCATTGAAGGCATGCACGAAGAAGACACGGATCTGCTTTACTCAGAAATCGAAGAGACCGGCGACCTGCTGGACGACACCAGTGACGCGCCCATCATCAAGCTGGTCAACCTGATGCTCTCCCAGGCCGTGAAAGACGGCGCCAGCGACATCCATATCGAACCGACCCAGCACCGCATCAACATCAGGAGCCGGGTAGACGGGATCCTGTACAACATGCTTTCCCCTCCCAAGCACATTCAGTCGGCACTGATTTCCCGCATAAAAATCATGGCCCACATGAACATCGCCGAGAAGCGCCTTCCCCAGGACGGGAGGATCGAAATCAAGATCGCGGACAGGAACATCGATATCCGGGTCTCAACCATCCCCACGGCCTTCGGCGAACGCGTGGTGCTGCGCCTGCTGGACAAGTCCAGCATTCTCCTCAGACTCACCGATATCGGCATGCCGGAAGACAGGCTGACGGAATTCAACAGGCTCATCAAGTCGGCACACGGAATCATTCTGGTCACGGGACCGACAGGCAGCGGAAAAACCACCACACTTTACGGGGCCCTTTCCACCATCAACGGCACGGACATTAATATCATTACGATAGAAGACCCGGTAGAATATCAGATCGAAGGGATCGGCCAGATCCAGGTCAACCCCAAGATTGACCTGACATTTGCCAGGGGGCTGCGTTCGATCGTCCGCCAGGACCCGGATGTGATTCTGGTCGGTGAAATAAGAGACCTGGAAACCGCGGAAATCGCGATCCAGTCCGCGCTGACCGGGCACCTGGTATTTTCCACCCTGCACACCAACGACGCGGCGAGCGCAGTCACCCGTCTGATCGACATGGGAATCGAACCGTTCCTGGTCACGTCCTCGGTCCTGGGCATCCTCGCCCAGAGACTGGTCCGGATCATCTGTGAGAACTGTAAAGAGGAATATAGCCCGGACACGGAATCCCTGCTGAGTATCGGTATATCCCCTGAAATGGCGGAAGGCCGAAAGATCTACCGAGGCCGGGGATGCCCGGAGTGCCTCCATACCGGGTACAGGGGACGAACCGGGGTGTTTGAACTGATGATCCTGGATGACGCGATCAAAAACCTGATTCTGAAAACATCGGATTCCAATGCCATCAAACGCAAAGCCGTTGAACAGGGCATGATTACCCTGCGTCAGGATGGCGCTCAGAAAGTGCTTGACGGCATCACCACTATCGAGGAAGTCTTCCGGGTAACGCAACAGTAAATCCTGAACCGGACGTCTTTCCCCGCCATGCCCCGGCTGGCGCTCACGCAAAAGGAAAACAGGTTCGGTCCTGAAACGTCAGGAACACAACCATTCGGGGGTTTAGGCTACCGGCAAAAGTCAACCGGTGACCTACACCCTGCTGTCCCTTCCCCTTTATTATGGTGGAAAAACTCCCTTGCAGCCCTCAGAAGGCCTGAAAATCCGGGAAATTTTTTTCCACTATGTTGCAACAAACTATACATAATAATGGTATTTTTTTCTACACCCCTGAATCTCATCTTCCTATAATACCTAAATCCTGCAAGCGTCGAGTTTGCCGAAGATGCAAGGCGGCAAGGGC
>CAYTJI010000402.1:0-2279 GCA_964438065.1 uncultured Desulfobacteraceae bacterium
TCCATTGATTTCCTTGGCCTTGCGCAAAAATTCGCATTTCCGGATCGGAAACTCATCAGTGCCCGAATTTCATTTATGGATGGGCACTAACTAGCCAAATTTTTTGACTTTTGTGGAAGTTTCAGTTGATTAGCATAAAAAAATGAGAGCGTCAAGGATTATCGACCACAACGGCGTGCCGGGGCCATGGATCCAGGATGGCTTTTTTTCAGCACGGACAACCGGATGGGAACGGGTCCTGTAGAGGGAAGTAGAGAGGATGAAAAGCACAGACTGCTTTCCCACGGCATCAGGAAGGGAAAATCTTACGCCGGTTATTGCTCCCCCCGAATGTAATGCGTTGGATCAAGAAAGGCCGTTATCAGGTCATGTCCTTTTTCAAAGACCAGCCCGGAGTCTTCTGCGGATTTTTCCGTGAACCCGGGACCGCCAGGCGCCGACTCAAGCTCTTTTCCCCCGGCCCAGGCAAAAGGGGCCGGTTCGCTCGTATGGGTTTTTTTGCAGATCGGGGTAAAATGATCGCTGGCAACCATGATGCGGTAGTCGTCAAACCGTGCCAGACCGTTGATCACGGTACCGACCACTTTTTGATCAAATGACTCGATCGCCTGTATTTTTCCCTTCACATTTCCGTTGTGACCGGCTTCATCCGGGGCTTCAACATGGACCAAAACAAAATCCAGACGTTCAAGGGCCTGCACGGCTCGTTCAGCCTTCCCCTGATAATTCGTGTCCAGATAACCTGTTGCGCCTTCCACATGGATACGCTCGAAGCCGGCATAAAATCCGATTCCCATCAGGAGATCAACTGCCGAGATGACGGCTCCGCGGAGACCGTATTTTTCCTCAAACGGCGGCAGCGCCGGGGCCCTGCCCTGGCCCCACAACCAGATGGAATTGGCTTTTTTCAACCCTTTTTTTTCTCTGACGGTATTAATCGGGTGGTCTTTCAGGATATCCCAGGACTGACGAATCAGTGATGGGATGGGGTTCCGGGCTTCGTCATTCAGATAATCGGAGATGTTCTGATCCAGCACGTCATGAGGGGGGATGGTCACTGCCGTTTCGGGCCCGTTATCCCATACCAGGAGATGCCTGTAGGCGATTCCCGGGAATATCCGCACGCCCGGGATTATCATTTCCGCCTGCAGCGATTCTACAAGTGGTTGCGCCTCTTGGGTCGTGATATCTCCGGAACTGTGACTGACCATCCGGATATCATTTTCGGACCGGATATCCAGCGTAACAAGATTCATGCGGAAAGCGATTTGGTCCGCCAGGAGTGTGACGCCCATGCTGCCTGCCTCCAGAGGCGCCCGTCCGGTATGGTAAACGGAAGGGTCGTATCCGAGCAGGGACAGGTTGGCAATGTCACTTCCCGGCGGCATACCGTCGGGGATTGTCCTGACCCGCCCGATCCGGCAGGCGGCAATCCGGTCCATGAAAGGGGTTTTCGCCGCTTCCAGCGGCGTTTTTCCGTCCAGTTCAGGCAGAGGATAATCCGCCATTCCATCGCCCACCAGAAGGATATATTTGGTTGCAGCGGGGGGCATGTCCCTGGGTTACTCCCTGTCTTCTACCCGGATAATAATCGTGTCTTTGGTCAGTGCGTCGAGATGATTGATCAGCGAGATGGCCTTCTGCACATTGTCTTCGCGCGCCTCGTGGGTGAGCATGACGATCGGGACCGAGTCGTTGACCTTTCGGCCTTTCTGGATAACTGCCGCGATGCTGATATTGTGTTCACCGAGGATTCCCGCGATTCTGGAGAGCACCCCGGGCGTATCCAGTGCGGAGAACCGGAAATAATAGGAACTGGATAGTTGTTCCATGGGTTGTATGGGCACCGCAGGCTGTATCGGGTCCGCATGTGCCAGAGGGGGCATGAGTACTTTCGTACCGTGGCGGATCTGCCTGGCAATGTCCATGATGTCGGAGACAATTGCGCTGCCTGTGGGCTGTCTGCCGGCTCCCAACCCGTAATAGAGGCCCGGTCCGACAAAATCGCCTTCCAGATACAATGCGTTGTAGGCGTCGTTGACGTTCGCCAGCATATGGCCTTTGGGAATCATCGTCGGATGCACTCTTGCTTCCAGACGGGTTCCGAGATTCCTCATGATGGACAGAAGTTTGATACAATAGCCGAACTCATCGGCAAAAAGGATGTCCTCGTGAGTGAGGGTGGTGATGCCTTCCCTGTAAATGTCCTCAAAGCAGGCCGGCACACCGGTCATGATCGAGATGAGAATCGTCAATTTATGGGCGGCATCCGTTCCGTT
>CAYTJI010000403.1:0-2276 GCA_964438065.1 uncultured Desulfobacteraceae bacterium
AGGAGCGCAGCCAGTCTGGGGAGAAACGGTTTCATTGAAACCTCCTTGGAAATGCATGATGGACGGATCAAAGGGATGGCCCCGCGGACAAGCGGAATCTTATCAGATCCGGCAGTCCCTTTCAAGACACGGCTCAGGGAATTGTCCGGATGTTCGCAATAAGACAAAAATGACCACAGCCCCATGACATGCCGGACGGGAATGCGGATTATTTGACTACACCCTCCTTTCTCAATCCGTTGATTTCCTCATCGGACAGCCCGATTTCATTCAGTATCTGGTTGGTGTGTTCCCCCATCGCCGGGGCATGGGAGCGGGGTCCTGCACTGTACTTGCTGAAATGCACGGGATATCCCGGTATGATCAGCCTGCCGAGAAAAGGGTGATCAAAGGGGACGATGTACCGGTTGACAAGGGCCTGGGGATCGGTTCGTGTCTCCTCAATGGTTTTCACTGCACAGAACATCAGCTTGTTTTCATAGAAAATATCCATCCATTCATCCCGCGTTTTTGTTGCAAACACCTCGTCAAAAATGGGTATCAACCCGGAAAAATGGTCGGGCCCTCCGGCCTTGGTTGTAAAATGTGGGTCGTCGAGAAGCTCCGGTTTACCCGTGACCCTGCAGAACGTGGCCCAGTACTTTTCTTCCGGATGATGGGTCCCGATAATCCACCTGCCGTCTCCGCATTGGAATATATTGCGCAGAGGTGAGTGCTCTTCCCGGGAAATCGGTCCGCAGGGATCAATGGAAAGGGTATTTGAGATCATCACGTTGAGTTGCTGCAGCCAGAGCCCTGTGCCGTACAGGGAGACGTGGACTTCCTGGCCGGTTCCTGTACGTTCTTTTGCAAACAGGGCGGTTATCACGGCGTGGCTGGCCGCGATGGCCGTCGCCTGGTCCAGAATCCCCAGACGCAGGATCACGGGTTCCGGTGATGCGGTAATGAACATCATTCCCGTGCTGGCCTGTCCCATGGAGTCAAAGGCGCCCATATCGCTCATGGGGCCTTCCGGGCCGTACCCGGACACATTGGCATGGATGATATTCGGGTTTATCCGGGAGATTGCCGGGTAGTCGATCCCAAGTGCCGATTTGGTGCTCTTGCGCAGGTTGGTGAGGAATACATCAGCGGTTTTCACGAGACGGTTGAAAATCCCGCGTCCTTTTTCGGTTTCAATATCCAGGTAAATGCCTTTCTTGTTTCGGTTTGTCACCTCGAACATGGCACCGGTGCCATGTTCAAATGCCAGGTCCATGCCGGCGACCCGGGTCCAGTAACGCTCGGGATCCCCGATCCCGGACTCTATTTTGATGACATCCGCGCCAAGGTCACCCAGAATGGCGCCGCACCCGGGGCCTGCGTGGAATACCCCGTACTCGATCACCCGGATGCCTTCCAACGGTCCGGGTTTATCCATACATTCGGTGCCGGAGTCGTGCATGTATACATCTCCTTTGAGGTTCGCGGTGGATTACTTCACTTGTTGACTTTTAGTGGTTTTGACCGGTGTGGTCAAGAGGGAGGGTGTAATCAAAAGTGTTAGTTTCCAAAAGGGCCATTTATGGATGGACACTATCTATATATTGCGGTTGTCTGTTCATGTTGTACCTAAAACCTGCATAAACTATTTTCAAAAAGGAAATTATGCTTTTAATATCAGCGAATTATATGAATGTTGTGCTTGCATGACACGCATCAATTCGAATGCGCCCATAAAGGCTGAGGGTTTTGAAAACAGTTTATGCAGGTTTTAGGTATTGTGCAGATTGACTCTGTTTTGTCGAGAACGGAAAGGGACATATGTACGGTGGAAAAAAAGCGATTGATCATTATTCAAAGAGGTGGATACCCCGGGAGCGGGATGGGGCGAACGGAGACTGAACATGCGGGAATAAAGCGAACGCTTGTAGACTTCAGAACCGGACGCAAAGAAAAAAGAGGATGATGTGTTGATTTTTGTTGCTTCCCTCAGAAAGTCGGATTAAAATGAAAGCCGTCTGCAAATGAATTCCATCCAGCCCGATCCATAATCAAGAGACGGGAAATGCAACCATACGTATACGGTCGATATTTTGCAGGGATCGCAGTTCGACCGGGACTGTCAGTCCGATAATCCGTCCATACTTGAAACCGGCGCTTTAGCTGATATAGAGGCCATAAAGGCTGGGATTTTTGAAAATAGTTTATGCAGGTTTTAGGTGAAATGCTTCACCGGACCCGATGCAACCCGATGCGGCCCGTACTTTCGGGCCCTCCGATCTTTTCCAAAGCCC
>CAYTJI010000404.1:0-2263 GCA_964438065.1 uncultured Desulfobacteraceae bacterium
CCATTTTGACCAGATCGACGGCCTTTTCCGTGGCAGCATGGGGCTCGTTCATGTGGACCCAGCTGCATTGTTCCCGGAGATTGGCCATTTCCAGAAGATATGGATTCAGCCCGGTTTCTTTCAGCATTTGTCTGAAGGTCGGTTCATGAAGCCGGGGAGAACAGGACGCGATGACGATGCGGTCAAGGTCATGTTCCAGGATGTCGTCTTTAATCTGTTGCTGTCCCGGCTCGGAACAGGCGTATCCGATATCGCTGGATATGACGACCCCGTCGTCTCCCGAAACGGCCGCGGTGACTCTCTGACAGTCCACGGTCTGGGCGATATTCAGACCACAGTGGCAGACATAGACACCAATACGCGGCTTTTGTGTCGGATTCTCCACGGTTTTCATGATGATATCTTTTTCCATTTTAGTTCCTGCATAAATTGGCCGTTAACGGCACGGGGCGATATGTCGAATTCGTTACCCGACGGTTGTTGGGGATATCTCAAACATCCGGGGCCGGAATGTTCCCCGTGTATGAATCACTCCCACTGAATGGTTGCGGCAAGGATACTGGTCAGGTCCATCATCTCCATGTCCAGATCCTTTCCGAAAAAAGGATCTTCCATGGCACAGCTGAGGTGGATCTGGCATTTGGGGCATGCGGTTACCAGCACATCGCTTCCTGTTTCATGTGCCTGTCTGAGCCGTTTTACCTGCAATGCCTTGCTGAACGAATCGCAACTGACCCAGGCACAGTTGCCGCAGCAGATGGCACTGGCGCCACTGTCCGGCATTTCAGTAAAGGATTCCGGCGCAACCCGCCGGATCAGCTTCCGCGGCAGGTCGCTTTTGTCCTCGAAACGGCTTAACCGGCATGGATCCTGGAATGTCAGAGTCCTGTTCAGTTTCTTAAACCCGACGGCCCCTTTGTCGATCTCTGTTTCAAGAAGCTCAAAAATGTGGACAACCTCGAAGTCTGTTTCGATACCATGTTCCGGATAATCATGGACAAGCGTCCGGTAACATTCGGGGCATGCAGTGACGATCCTTTTTATTCCGGATCGATGTATGGCATCCACGTTCAGCCGGGCCAGTTTCAGGAAACCTTCCCTGTCGCCGCTCCAGAGCAGGTCATGCCCGCAGCAGCGTTCATCCCGCAGGAGCTTTGGATAGATGTCAAAGAAGTTCAGGAGTCTGAGACTGTCCACCAGGATGTCCATGGTTTGAACCCTGATGTGTTTCCTGAAAAATATGTCGAAGTACGGAGCGCATCCGCCAAAGAACAGGACATCGCTGTGGGGATCCAGCCGGATGTCTCCGGGCAGCCACTCCCAGTGACGGATTCTGAGATTCTCCGTGGCCATGGTTCTCATCAGGGACTGGAAGAAGCCGCCGTGAGCCTTGATGGCCGGAACATCCATTTTTTTCAGCAGATACCGTATGTCCCGAATAAATTCGGGAAAATTGACGGCCGAAGGACAACGATCATAGCAGAGACCGCAGGTCAGGCAGGACCAGATGTCTCTCTGAACGGATGGCGATTCGATTTCGCCCGCAATGATCGCGTTCGCCATGGCCCGGGGAGAAAAGGGCTTCCCGGCAAGTGTCAAAGGACATGCAGAGGAGCATTTTCCGCAGTCCTGACACGCGTAAATATCATGAGCCGCCACGATCTGTGTCATACGGGTGATATGGTCCGGCACAGGGTGGGCCGCGGGTTCGGGAATAACAGGGGTCTTGCCGATGGTTTTGATGACTTCTCTGAAGTCAAGCAGAAACTGAAGAAGAGCCTCCGGATCATCCGGCATGAAAGTACTCAGCCGCAGCCGGTCCTGCCCAAGGCCCAGAAGGTCCAGGATCCCCCGTGCCTCTTCCACATTGCTTTGGGACGTGGCCGTTCCGGTTCCGTAGCGGCATGCCCCGGGTTCACATCCCACCATGGCCACGCCGTCGGCCCCCATTTCAAAAGGCTTGAGCAGCAGGGCCTTGTTTATCCGTCCGGCGCAGGGAATTCGGACCATCTTTATCTCCGTCGGAAGCGGCACGTCATTGTCCTGGAGGGCCTGGTAGGCGGCATGAGGTCCCCAGTTGCACATAAAGAGAATAATTTTCAGGTCAGCGCTCATTGTATGATCTTTGTTTTGTACCTGAATCCTGCAAGCGTCGATTTTATCCCGCCTCCAGGCGGGATAAAATCGACGCTCCCGGAGGGTAAACTATTTTCAAAAACCGCAGTCTTTATGGCCGCATCCGAATCGATGCGTGTCATGCAAG
>CAYTJI010000405.1:0-2259 GCA_964438065.1 uncultured Desulfobacteraceae bacterium
GCCGACCAAATTGCCTTTTTTGACAACAGGCACGCCGGAGATCCTGTACTTCTCCATGATTTTCAGCACATCATATATCTTCCGCTCCGGCTCTATCGTGATGGGGTCTACGATCATTCCGCTTTCAGATTTTTTGACTTTCTCTACCTGAAGGGCCTGGTCCTCAACGCTCATATTCTTGTGGATAAAACCCAGACCGCCCTGCCTTGCCAGGGTGATAGCGGTCGCAGACTCCGTAACGGTATCCATCGCCGCGCTGACAATCGGAATTTTCAACCGGATATTTCGAGACAGTCGTGTTGTCACGTCCACCTGGGCGGGCAAAACAGCGGATCTGGCCGGGACAAGGATTAAATCATCGAACGTGTAAGCATATTGAATGGGCTTTTCCGGCATTCTGTCCTCCATGAATCCAACGGAAATGTCAAGATGTTGTACGGATACTTTTAAAATGATTGATCAGAATCCCTTCCAGAAGGTCGGACACACTGACCGTCACTCGGGATACCTTAAGAAAATGCAGGATTTTTATGACTGCCAGAGTCCCGGCAATGATTATACCGGCCCGATCCTTGTCCAGGCCGGTCAGCTTCATCCGTTCCTCAAGTTTCATAAATCTCAATTTTTCAAACAGCGATTCGATCCACTGCCTTTTCAGCCCCTTTCCGTTGATATTTTCAACGGTGGTGTCTTTCAGGTAATCCCCATGACGCATGAGCGCAAGCGTCGTAACCGTACCCCCGGTGCCGGCGACCGAAAGGTTCTCGTCATTTCCCGAAAAGCCGCTGTTCAGACGCATGAGGATTTGAACCATGTGCATCGCAAGTGAACGGATCTGTGATTTTCGCGGCGGATCTGATTTGAGATATGCTTCTGTCAGGACCGCAGCACCCAGCGGAATGGATTGAACGCGTTTTTGGCCTTGTCCCCGGAAAAAAAACTCGGTACTACCGCCGCCAAGATCAAAAATAACAAAAGGTTCGTCAAAGACACTCCGGGCATGCATCACACCTCTTGCGGTCAGCTCCGATTCTTGCTCTCCGGTAACCGCTTCGACGTGAATACCGGTTTCCTGCCGGATGTACGCAAGAAATTCATCCCGGTTCACCGCCCGGCGAACCAAACCAGTCGCAACTGCATACGTCGAGCGGACATCACATGCCTTGATGACCCGGGAAAAATCATTGAGCGCCATGACCGTTCGGCGGGCAGCATCCGGATGGATCATCCCCCTTGATGAAGTATAAAAATTTTCGGCCAGACGAATAACAGTCCTTTTGCGGACCATCGGTCTGATCTCTCCGCATGTGCCGGGATCAAGGGCAATCAGAAGACGCGCGGAAAAGGTGCCTATGTCTATGGCAGCGGCCGGTTTTTTCATAAATTAATGGGATCTTGTATCAAAACGGAGATCATTTTTCAAGGTTCAAAAGACAGCAGAAAGCCTGCACAGACGCCTCTCTCCCGCAGGTATTCCCCGGGACGCCATGCATGGTACGAACCCCGCTTTGAAAACTTGTACCCCTCATTCCAAAAAACCAACTACTGTGTGCCGACATAAACCGGTCTGAAACAGCACTCATCCATCTTGAGGCTTTCGTCAATGACCTTCAACATCCTGTCCCTGTCATCCGGAAGTCTGCCGTGCACATCCACATAATTCGTATAATGATCACTGTGAATGGATGATGAGACGGACAGGTTTTCAATGATCAGACGGGTCTCTTCCAACACTTCGTGAGGGGACAGGACCTGAAAGCGGTTTTTCCGGATCTGATGAAGCAGTAGTGTGTTCTTTTTCGGAAGAAAGGTTCTCAGTCGGACAAAATCCGGATTGATCTCGTTCAGGACTCTGACGGTTTCAACGGCATGTTCATGGCTTTTTCTCCTGCCTCCAATGCCAAGGATGACATATTCACTCAGTTCGATCCCGGCTTTCCTCACCCACAGACCGGCCTGGATCTGCTCATCCGAACATGTTCCTTTCTTGATCATTCGGAGTACATCATCAGAACCGCTCTCAAGCCCGACATGAATTCGGCGAAGCCCGCTTTCCCTCAGCATCTCAAGATCATGCAGGCCTTTCCGGTATATATATCTGGATGATCCGTACACGGTAATCCTTTCCAGCAAGGGAAAAACAATCCGTGCGTACCTGCAGATTTCCGAAAGATCCGGCGTATTCATCGCGATGGTGTTTCCTGCCGGGAAAAACACGGTACGGATGCCCGGACCAAAAATTTCTCTGGCCCGGTTTAT
>CAYTJI010000406.1:0-2255 GCA_964438065.1 uncultured Desulfobacteraceae bacterium
ACCTGCCTGCTGCAGGCAGGTCTTCGGCAAACGCGACGCTTGCAGGATTTAGGTGGCACAAAATCGGTCATTTTTCAAAGGTCTCAAGATGCAGCGCAACGCAGAGATTGGACTTTTCACGAAGCCGTCAAATTAAGAACCTCCAGAGGATAACATCCATGAATGTACTGATTATCGGCGGTGGCGGCCGGGAACATGCCCTGGCATGGAAAGCCGCCCAGTCACCAATGGTCCAGAAAGTCCTTGTCGCTCCGGGTAACGCGGGCACGGCCCGGGAACAAAAGGTGAGAAATGTTGATGTGGAAGCCTCGGATATCCCCGCGCTGGTTGATCTGGCACGCGGGGAAACGATCGACCTGACGATCGTCGGGCCTGAGGCCCCGCTGGTAAAGGGAATCACGGAGGTCTTCACCGAGGCCGGACTCCGATGTTTCGGTCCGACCCGGGGCGCCTCACAACTGGAAGGATCCAAGGCCTTCTGCAAGGACTTTCTGGCGCGCCACCGTATTCCGACCGCCGCGTACCGGAATTTCACGGATATTTCAGCAGCAAAGGCCTATATCCATGAACAGGGGGCCCCTATTGTCATTAAGGCGGATGGACTTGCTGCAGGCAAAGGCGTCATCATCGCCCGATCCGAATCCGAGGCCTTTTCCGCAGTGGAAGACATGCTGACCGGGAATGTTTTCGGTGAAGCTGGCCGCCGGGTCGTCGTGGAAGAATATCTGCAGGGAGAAGAAGCCAGTTTCATCGTCATGGTGGATGGAAAAAATATCCTGCCGCTGGCCACATCCCAGGACCACAAGGCCCGGGACAATGGGGATAAGGGGCCGAATACAGGGGGTATGGGAGCCTATTCACCCGCTCCGGTGGTAACCCCGGAAATGTCCGAACGGATCATGAAAGAGATAATTGAGCCCACGGTCAGAGGCATGTCCGAGGAAGGACATCCATACACCGGGTTCCTCTATGCCGGCCTGATGATCCCGGAGGACGGAGTTCCGAGAGTACTCGAATACAACTGCCGTTTCGGCGACCCTGAAACACAGCCGATTCTTCTCCGGCTCAAGTCGGATCTGGTGGAAATGTGTCAGGCTGCGCTGGACGGCCGTCTGGACCGGGTCCGGGCTGAATGGGACGAACATGTGGCACTCGGCGTTGTCATGGCGGCCGGAGGTTACCCGGGTAAATACCGCAAAGGAGACATTATAACAGGAATCCCCGAGCAGCAAGGAGATAGGTTCAAGATCTTCCATGCAGGCACCGGGGTCCGGGACGGCCGGGTCGTCACTACCGGGGGCCGCGTGCTCTGTGTAACAGCGCTCGGCAATTCTGTCCGGGAAGCCCGGTCTCTGGCATACGAACTGGCCGCCGGGATAACCTGGGAGAATGTCTATTACCGCACAGACATCGGTTACCGGGCGGTTGCCAGGGAAACGGAGACCTGACCGATTCCCGCCGGCACACCGTGAACCGGGATACCCCCTTACCGAACCGGCTGATTAAAATAGCCCAACGCCAGGTCCGGAAATGCCTCAGTAAGGATGGCGTTCATCCGTTTCAGGCCAATCCCCTCAGGCGATGAATCCGGCAGGTTTTCCAGATATACACAGGGGTCTATACACAAATTTTTCAGATGCAGGAACTGGATCCCCGTGTGTTCGATCAGTTCCATCAGTGCGCGGATTTCTTCATTCTGGTCCGTCACCCCCGGGAAAACCAGGTAATTGATCATGGTATAGACGCCCATCTCCCTGGATAGCGCAATGGATTCCACAACATCCCTGAACGTATAATCGATTGGCCGGTAATAGGCCGTATAGTAATCCGGCCTGGCACTGTTGAGACTGATACGGATCGAATCAAGCCCGCTTTCTACGATCAAACGGATCCGCTCCGGAATGCTCCCATTGGTATTGAGGTTTATCGTCCCCCGATCGGTCCGCCGCCTTATTTCCTGTATGCTTTCTGCGATGAGTCTGTATTCCGTGATCGGCTCTCCCTCACAGCCCTGACCGAAGCTGATGATCGCCCCCGGGCTTTGATCCAGGTGCTCAACCGCAAGAGCAACAATTTCCTCCTTTGAAGGTATGAAGGTGATCCGCTGATGAGAGGCCTCACATGACTGGTCCGGTTGAAGGGAAAGACATCCCAGACACACGGCGTTGCACTTCCGGCTCACCGGAAGCGGGGCTTCCCATCTTCTGAGGAACAGATTCTTGGCCGCAAAACAATGATTCTGAACTGCACACTGA
>CAYTJI010000407.1:0-2254 GCA_964438065.1 uncultured Desulfobacteraceae bacterium
GGGCGCAGACGTACGACGATACTTCAAGTCCTTGCCAACGCCGCAGATTCGGTAAAAGATGTCAAAAAAAATGCCCACAGCATCGAGGCGGTGGGCAGACGTCGGTTTTGTCTTTCATATGGTGAGCGGATCCCCGGGCAAGCGGAACGTACATCCCCGGGATCCGCTTACTGTCCTTTCATAGACGCGGAAATTTCTCTCAGGCCGCTTTAATACATGTCTTCCGGTGGCATGGCCGGCCCTTGCGCCTTCTTTTTCTCCGGCTTTTCCGCTACCATCGCTTCCGTGGTCAAGAGCAACCCGGCCACGGAAGCCGCGTTCTGAAGCGCAAACCGGGTGACCTTGGTCGGATCAATGACACCCGCCTCCAGGAGGGGTTCATAATCCCCTTTTTCCGCGTTGAACCCGACATCACCCTTGCTTTCCATGACCCGCTGGACCACGACAGATCCCTCGAAACCTGCGTTTGCGGCGATCTGTCTCACCGGCTCTTCAAGTGCCCGTCGGATGATGTTGAGCCCGAGTTTTTCTTCGCCACGGACCTTGGTTTTGTCGATGGCCTTGATCGCCCGGATGTAGGCCACGCCCCCCCCGGGGACAATCCCTTCTTCCACGGCGGCGCGGGTCGCGTTCAGGGCGTCTTCAACACGGTCTTTGCGCTCTTTCATCTCCGTCTCAGTGGCGGCTCCCACACTGATGACAGCCACACCGCCGATGAGTTTTGCCAGGCGTTCCTGGAGTTTTTCACGATCATAATCGCTGGTTGTCTCCTCGATCTGAGCGCGGATCTGTTTTACGCGGCCTTCCAGGGCCTGTCGGCTGCCGCCCCCGTCAACGATGGTCGTATTGTCCTTGTCAATCGAGACGCGTTTTGCCGTGCCCAGATCGTTCAGAGTCACATTTTCCAGCTTGATCCCCAGATCCTCGCTGATCACCTGCCCGCCGGTCAGGATGGCGATATCCTCCAGCATGGCCTTACGGCGATCCCCGAATCCGGGCGCCTTTACCGCCACGCACTGCAGGGTTCCGCGGATCTTGTTTACGACCAGTGTGGCCAGGGCCTCTCCTTCCACATCCTCGGCGACCACGAGAAGCGGTTTGCCCATCTTGGCCACTTCTTCAAGGAGAGGAACCATGTCCTTCATGTTGCTGATCTTCTTTTCATGCAGCAGGATGTACGGTTCATCCAGATGGGCCTCCATTTTCTCCGGATCGGTGACAAAATACGGGCTCAGGTACCCCCGGTCGAACTGCATGCCTTCAACGATCTCGAGCGTTGTTTCCATGCCCTTGGCTTCTTCGACCGTAATGACGCCTTCCTTTCCTACTTTTTCCATGGCTTCGGCAATGACGTTCCCGATGGTGGTGTCATTATTTGCGGAAATTGCCCCGACCTGGGCAATTTCTTTTTTGTCCTTGGTCGGTTTTGAGATCTTTTTCAGTTCATCCACAATCGCACCGACCGCTTTGTCAATCCCCCGTTTGATGGCCATGGGGTTTGACCCTGCCGCAACCAGCTTGGACCCTTCGTGAAAGATGGCCTGGGCCAGTACGGTCGCTGTAGTCGTGCCGTCTCCGGCCACATCGGATGTCTTGGAGGCCACTTCCTTGACCATCTGTGCCCCCATGTTTTCAAACTTGTCTTCCAGTTCGATTTCCTTGGCCACCGTGACCCCGTCCTTGGTAATCTTGGGGGACCCGAAGGATTTGTCCAGGATGACATTCCTTCCCTTTGGTCCCAGCGTCACCTTGACGGCATTGGCCAGCGTGTCAATACCTTTTAACATCCTTTCTCTGGCGGTTGTGTTGTAACATATCTCTTTTGCTGCCATAGCTCGAACCCTCCTCCCATGATTACTCTACGATACCGAGGATGTCATCTTCCCGCATGATCAGGTGTTCCTCCCCGTCGATCTTGATTTCCGTTCCCGCATACTTGCCAAACAGCACGCGATCATTTTCTTTCACTTCCAGAGGGATCCGTTCCCCGTTCTCGTTCATTTTTCCGGGGCCGACGGCAATGACCCTGCCCTCCTGGGGTTTTTCTTTTGCGGTATCCGGAATAATGATCCCCCCCGAGGTTTTCTCTTCCTCGTGCGTCCTGATCACCAGAATCCTGTCATTTAACGGTCTGATTTTCATCTTCCTAAAACCTCCCTATTAAAATTATGTTTCACCTAAATCCTGCAAGCGTCGAGTTTGCCGAAGGGTAAACTATTTTCAAAAACCCAAGACTTTATGGCCGCATTCGAAT